>JAGVSZ010000381.1 GCA_019137045.1 Betaproteobacteria bacterium | reverse complement strand
GGGTCGAAATCCACTGACGAATCAAACGCCTTGTCTCCATCCGGAGGGGCGATGCCGGTGGCCGCGACCGCGCCGAAATCGAACAGCCGGCGGTCGAGCAGGTGGGAGGGAACGGCCCGGGTCAGGGCGTTGAAGATCGATTCGATGCGCCCGGGGAAGCGCCTCTCCCAGTCGCGCAGCATCGCCTTCGCCTGCGCGCGCTGCAGCGTGTCCTGCGAGCCGCACAGGTTGCAGGGAATGATCGGAAAGCGGCGCGCGTCCGCCCACGCGGCGAGGTCCGCCTCGGCGACGTACGCGAGCGGGCGGATGACGACGTGCTGGCCGTCGTCGGACGCGAGCTTGGGCGGCATCGCCTTGAGCCTGCCGCCGAAAAAGAGGTTGAGGAAGAACGTCTCGAGGATGTCGTCGCGGTGGTGGCCGAGCGCGATCTTCGTCGCGCCGAGCTCCTTGGCCACGCGGTAGAGGACCCCGCGCCGCAGCCGGGAGCAGAGGCTGCACATCGTCTTGCCCTCGGGGACGACGCGCTGCACGACCGCGTAGGTGTCCTGCTGCTCGATCCGGTACGGAATGCCGAGGCGCCCGAGGTACTCCGGCAGGACGTGCTCGGGAAAGCCGGGATGGCGCTGGTCGAGGTTGACCGCGATCAGCTCGAAGTCGAGGGGTGCGGCGGCGCGCAGCGCGAGCAGGATGTCGAGCAGCCCGTGGCTGTCCTTGCCGCCCGACAGGCACACCATCACCCGGTCCCCCGCCCGGACCATGTCGAAGTCGGCGATCGCCTGCCCGACGAGCCGGCGCAGCCGCTTCGCGAGCTTGTTGGTCTCGAAGGCGGCCTTGCGTGCCTGCCTGGCGGTCGGGGCGTTCATCGCGTCAGAGGTTCACGCTGCGCCCGCCGTCGACCGCGATGATCTGGCCGGTCACATAGGGCGCGTCGGCGACGAGGAAGTGAACCGCGGCCGCGACGTCCTCCGGCTCGCCGGCGCGCTTGAGCAGCGTGTGCGAGATCACCCGCTGGCGCGCCAGCTCGTCGAAGGATCCGTCCTCCGGCCACAGCACCGGCCCGGGCGCGACGCCGTTCACGCGCACCTCCGGCCCGAGCTCGCGCGCGAGCGCGCGCGTCAGCGCCGCGAGGCCGGCCTTCGCGACGCTGTAGACGAGGTAGTTCTTGAGCGGCCGGTCGGCGTGGATGTCGGTGATGTTGACGATGCAGCCGCCGCTCTTCCTCAGGTGCGGCGCGGCGGCCTGCGCGAGCAGGAGCGGCGCGCGCAGGTTCGTGCCCACGAGGTCGTCCCAGTCGGAGAGCTTGATCTCGCCGAGCGGCGTGGGGTGGAAGCTCGAGGCGTTGTTCACGAGCGCGTCGAGCCGTCCGAAGCGGGTGACGGCGGTGCGGACGAGCTCGGGCAGCTCCGCCGCGTTGAGCAGGTTTGCCTGCACGGTCGCGGCGGAATTCGCGCGCGTGCCGTTCAGCGCGGCGGCGAGCTGCTTCGCCTCGGACTTCGCGGAGTGGTGATGCAGCACGATCGTCGCGCCCGCCGCGTGCAACCGGCGCGCGATCGCCGCACCGACGCGCTTCGCGCCGCCGGTGACGAGCACCACGTTTCCGGTGAGGGCCAGCGCAGTCATGGGCCACCCGCGCCGGGCGCGGGCTCGAGGACGACATTGCGGATTCTAGCGGATGCGCGCACCATGACCGCCCCGCGCCGCATGCCGCCAGCATGAGCGACCTGCCCCGTCCCGATCCGGACGCTGCCGCGCACAGCGAGCGCGTCGCCGCCCGCGTGCGCGCCGAGATCGCGGGCGCGGGGGGCTGGATCCCGTTTGCGCGCTACATGTCGCTCGCGCTCTACGCGCCCGGCCTCGGCTACTACATGGCCGGGGCGCGCAAGCTCGGGGCGGACGGCGATTTCGTCACCGCCCCCGAGCTCGGGCCGCTCTTCGGGCACACCGTCGCGCGCCAGGTCGCTCAGGGCCTGGAGGCCTCCGGCGGCGACGTGCTCGAGATCGGCGCGGGCAGCGGTGCGCTGGCGGCGTCGGTGCTCGAGGCGCTCGAGCAGAGCGACCGGCTGCCGGCGAACTACCTCATCCTCGAGCTCTCGCCGGAGCTGCGCGCGCGCAGCCGCGACGCGCTCGCGCGCCGCGTTCCCCACCTGGTCGAGCGCGTGGCGTGGCTGAACGGGCTGCCGCCCTCGTTCACCGGGGTCGTGCTCGGCAACGAAGTGCTCGATGCGATGCCGGTGAACGTCGTGCACACGCGCGCGGGCGCGGTCGACGAGGTCGGGGTCGCGCTCGCGCCGGACGGCGCGCGGTTCGAGTGGGCGCACCGCCCGGCGTCCGCCGAGCTCGCGCGGGCCGCGCGGGCGCTCGCGCTCCCGGACGACTACACGACCGAAGTCGGGCTCGTCGCGCGCGGGTTCGCCGCGAGCGTCGCGGCGATGCTCGAGCGCGGACTGGCGCTGTTCGTCGACTACGGCTTTGCGCACGCCGAGTACTACCACCCGCAGCGGCGCAGCGGCACGCTCATGTGCCACTACCGCCATCGCGCGCACGGCGATCCGTTCTTCCTGCCGGGCCTGCAGGACATCACGGCGCACGTCGACTTCAGCGCGATCGCCGCCGCGGCGCGCGGCGCCGGCGCGGACGTTTCCGGCTATGCGACCCAGGCGCAGTTCCTGATCAACTGCGGGCTCGCCGAGGTGATGGCGCGCGTCCCGCCGGAGGACACGCGCCGTTACGCGCCGCTCGCGGGCGCCGCCAACCGCCTCACCAGCCCCGCCGAGATGGGCGAGCTCTTCAAGGCGCTCGCCTTCGCGCGCGGCATCGACGTGCCGCTCGCCGGGTTCAGCGCCGGCGACCGCCGGCACACGCTCTAGTCCAGCGGCGCAAACAGGTTGTTCAGCGCCTCGGCGAGCGTCGGGTGCGCGAAGATCGCGTCGCGCAGCCGCGGGTAGGGCAGCCTGCCCATCATGGCGATCTGGAGCATGGACATGATCTCCCCGCCTTCGATGCCGAGAATCGTGCAGCCGAGGATCTGGCCGGTGTCCGCGTCGACGATCGCCTTCATGAACCCGCGCGTCTCGCTCATCTCGATCGCGCGCGCGACGCTCGCCATCGGCAGCTTGGCGACGCGGTAGTTCAGCCCGCGGCGTTTCGCCTCGGCCTCGTTGATGCCGACCGTGGCGAGCTGCGGGTCGATGAACATCGTGTTCGGGACGTAGCGACCGTCGATCGTCGCATCCGCACCCTCGAGCCAGTTCGCGCGCAGCACCCGGTAGTCGTCGTACGAGATGTGCGTGAACGCCGGCCCGCCCTTCACGTCGCCGATGGCGTAGATGCCCGCAACGTTGGTCTCGAGCCGGCCGTTCACCGGGATGAACCCGGCCTTGTCGGTCGCGACACCCGCCGCCGCGAGGTTCAGGTGGTCGGAGTTCGGCACGCGCCCGACCGCGACGAGCAGGTGGCTGCCCGCGATCTCGCGCGCGCCGTCCGGCGTCTCCACCAGCACCTGGACGCCCCCGCGCCCGTCGACGCGCAGCGTGCTGGCGTTCTTGACGATGCCGACACCGTCCTCGGCGAGGATCTTCTCGACCTCCGCGGAGACGTCGGGATCCTCGCGCGGAATGAGCCGGTCCTCGCGCGTGATGACGGTGACGCGCGCGCCGAAGCGCCGGAACATCTGGCTGAACTCGAGCCCGATGTAGCCGCCGCCGAGCACGATCAGGTGCGCCGGCAGGGTGCGCAGCTCCATGACGCCGGAGGAGTCGAGGTAGCCGGCTGCGGCGAGCCCGGGAAGGTCGGGCACGGCCGGGCGGCCGCCGGTATTGATCACGATCCGGTCGGCGGTGAGCAGGCGCTCGCCGCCGGCGTTGAGCCGCACGCGCACCGTGCGCGCGTCGGCGAAGCTGCCCTCGCCGAACACGAGGTCGATGGCCGGCACGCGCTCGAGGCTGCGCTTGCCGCCCGCACGGAACTGCTCGACGACGTGCTGCTTGCGCGCCCACACCGCGGCGAGGTCGACGCGCGGCGCGCCGGCGTTCACGCCGAAGTCGGCCGCGCGCCGCGCGAGGTAGGCGACGCGCGCGGAGGCGACCATGGTCTTGGTCGGCGTGCAGCCGACGTTGATGCAGGTGCCGCCGACGTGCTGCGCCTCCACCACCGCGGTCCTGCGGCCCGCGCGCCCGAGCGCGAGCGCGAGCGGCTTGCCGGACTGGCCGGTGCCGATGATGACGGTGTCGAACTTCTCCGGGGTCATTGCAGCCTCGCTGTCACGATGCAGCCTGCGCCTGGCGCCCCCCTTCGTCGTCCCGCGCCGGCCGGGGATTACACGCGGGTCGCGCCGATATAATCCGGGCGCCATGACGCGCCGCCTCGCCGCCGCCGCGCTCCTCGCCCTCGCCGGGGCGGCCGCGACCGGCGCCTCGCCGCTGGCCGACTACCAGCGCAGCGTGGACGACGCGCGCAGGCGCTGGACCGAGAGCCCGCACGGGCCGCTGCTCGAGCGCATCCTCCCGCCCGCCTTCGCGCCCGCCCAGCTGCCCCAGCCCGCCTCCCGCGGCGCGGCGCTCGTGGTGCACTACTGCGTGCAGTGCCACAACCTGCCCAACCCGGCGATGCACGACGCGGCGCGCTGGCCGAAGGTGGTCGAGCGCATGGTGCTGCGCATGCGCGGCCGCGGCAACATGGGCGAGCTGATGCGCGAGATGATGGCCGGCGTGCAGGCGCCGAGCGACGAGGAGGCGCGCGCGCTGCTCGCCTACCTGCGGCAGAACGGCCAGCGCGCGCTCGATCCGCGCCGCTATCCCGACGTGGACAGCCCGGCCGCGCAGTCGTTCCGCCTCGCCTGCGAGCAGTGCCACGTGCTGCCCGATCCGCGGCGCCACACCGCCGGCGAGTGGCCCGGCGTCGTGGCGCGCATGGAGCGCAACATGCAGTGGATGAACCGCGTGGTCGGTTCGCAGCGCGACCCGCGCGAGCCGCAGCTGCGCGTCGACGAGATCGTCCGCTACCTCCAGCGCCACGCCCGCGCCGGCTGAGTCGCCGCGCCCCGCTCAGGCCGGAAGCTGCTCCCCGAGCCAGCCGATGATGCGCTCGGCCGCGCGCCGCCAGCCGCGGTCGAGCATCACCGCGTGCCCGGTGTCCTCGAGGACTTCGGCGCGCACCCCGATCGCGGCGAACCCCGCGCGCGACCCCTCGAGCGGGAAGAGCATGTCGCGCTCGGCGAGGAGCGCGATCAGCGGCGGGCGGCGCATGCGCCACGCGAGCGGGAGGTTGAAGAGCGTCATGTCCCAGATCGCGCGCTGCGACTCGCGCTGGAACCGGCGGTAGTAGTCGAGCAGCTGCTCGACCGGCAGCGGCCCGGCGAAGAGCGCGCTCTGCATCGCCTCGACCGACGCGCTGCCGCTCGACAACAGGCTGTTCAGCTCCGCGAAGAGCCCCGGGCGGCCGAGCGCCAGCATGAGCGACGACGGGAACAGTCCCTGCGGCGGAACCGGCGCGAGCAGCACCGCCGCCGGCGCGGTCTCGCGCTCGAGGTGCTTCATGACGACCATCGCGCCCATCGAGTGCCCCACGAGCACGGGCGCCGCGTCGAGCGCGTCGATCGCCTCGCCGAGGTCGTCCACGTAGTCGGCGATGCTCGCCCACGCGAGCGCCTCGCGGCCCGCGCTCGCGCCGTGCCCGCGCAGGCTCACCGCGTAGGCGGGAAAGCCGTGCGCGGCGAAATGCGGCATGAAGTGCTCGGCCCACGTCCACGCGGCGGCGTACGCGCCGTGCACGAACAGCACCGGCGGCCGCGGTGACCCGATCTGCGGGCGGCACTCGAGAATCTCGAGACGGGACGAGACGCTGGAGCGGAGGACCTCCATCGTCCGCATGCGCGTCAGCCCGGCACCTTCATGCCCCGCTGCACGGCCGGGCGCAGCGAGATCGCGTCGAACCAGCGCTGCACGTTGGGAAACCGCGCGAGGTCGGTCCGGTGCCACTCGTAGCGCGCCACCCAGGGATAGGTGGCGATGTCGGCGATCGTGTACTCGTCGCCCGCGAGATAGGCCGCCGCGCCGAGCCGCCGGTCGAGGACGCCGTAGAGGCGATCCTTCTCCTTGACGTAGCGCTCGATCGCGTAGGGCACCTCGACCTTGGCCGCGCGCAGGAAGTGGTGCACCTGGCCGAAAGTCGGGCCGACGCCGCCCATCTGGAACATGAGCCACTGCAGCGCCACGTACTTTCCGCTCGTGGACGCGGGCAGGAGCCGGCCGGTCTTGCCGGCGAGGTAGATCAGGATCGCGCCCGACTCGAAGAGGGCGAACGGCCTGCCCTCCGGCCCTGCGCGATCGACGATCGCCGGAATCTTGCTGTTCGGATCGATCGCGACGAACTCGGGCTTGAACTGGTCCCCTTTGCCGATGTCGATCGGATGAACCTCGTAGGGGAGCTCGCACTCCTCCAGCATGATCGACACCTTGCGCCCGTTGGGCGTACCCCACGTGTAGAGCTCGATCACTCCGCGATCCCCCGTCTCCCTGCGCGCCGCGACCGTCGCGGGCCGCGCGCAGTGTACACTCGCCGCGGCCGGGCAAAGAAGGAACTGCGCTGTGCTGAAGTGGCTCTTGACGCTGGCGGTCGCGCTCGTGGTGCTGAGCGCCGTCTCGCCCTGGCTCGCGCGGCGCTTCGGCCTCGGTCGCCTGCCGGGGGACCTCGTCGTGCGCGTGCGCGGGCGCGAGGTCTACGTGCCGTTCACGACGACCATCCTGCTGTCGCTCGCGCTCACCGCGCTTTCGCGCCTGCTCTAGGGCGTGGCGTGCGGCGCGCCGGCGCGATCGTCGCGACGGTGGCGATAGCGGCCGCCGTCGCCGCATTGGGAGGCCGGGCCATGGGACTCTTCGCCGGAAAGCCGCCCGCGCATCTGGGCGTGACGAACGGGCGCCTCGCTCCTTGCCCTGCCTCGCCCAACTGCGTGGCGAGCCACGCCGAGCGCGCGGACGCGACGCACTACGTGGATCCCATCGGGTTCGCCGGCGACGCGCGCGCCGCGTGGCGCGCGCTGCGCGCGGCCGTCGCGGGTGCCGAGCGCGCGCGCATCGTCGCCGACCAGGACGGCTATCTTCGCGCCGAGTTCGTCTCCAGGCGCATGGGGTTCGTCGACGACGTCGAATTCCTGCTGGACGCCGGGGCACGCGTGATTCACGTGCGTTCCGCGTCCCGCCTGGGACGCCGCGATTTCGGCGTCAACCGCGCGCGCATCGAAGCGCTGCGCGCGGCGGTCGCGGCGCGCAGCGCCTAGCCCGCGCCGGTTCGCATTCCCCGCTCAGCCGAGCCGCGCGACGGCTTCGACCCGGGCCGCCCGGATCGCTCCCGCGATGTCGTCCGGCCGTCCTGCGGCGATCGCGCCGGCGTCCACCGCGCGCGCGACCGCGGCCGCCCGCCGCACGCGCAGCAGGCCGGCCGGATCGGGCCGGCCCGCTGCGATCGCATCCAGCTCGCGCACCGCGAGGGCGGCCTCGAAGCGCTCCGGACGGCGGAACGCGTCGAGCTGCTGCAGCAGGTCCACGACCTCCGCGGCAGGCAGCGACCCCGCGCGCTCGAGCGCGGGGCGAGCGCGCGCTGCGATGACCGCGAGGTCGCGGCACTCGCCGCTCGCGCGCAGGCGCGCGGAGGCCCGCTCCGCGACGTCCGCCGCGGCGCCCGCGAAGATCGCGGCGTAGCGCACAGCCAGCTCGGCGCCGCGCCCAGCCGCCGCGTCCAGCGCGCCGAGCGCTCGCCCCGCGTCGAGCGCGCGCCACTCCGGCAGCACGCGCTCGAGCGCGCCGCACTCGGCCAGCACCTCGAACATGCGCCGCGGGGCGGCTTCCATCAGCCCCTTCGCGAGCTCCTGCCACACCCGCTCCGGAACGAGCGCGTCCACCTCGCCGCCCGCGCTCATCGCGCGCATCAGGGCGGCGGTCTCCGGCGCGACGGCGAAACCGAATCGCGCCGCGAAGCGCGCGACGCGCAGCACGCGCACCGGGTCCTCGGCGAAGGCCGGGCTCACGTGCCGCAGGACGCGCGCGCGCAGATCGCGCACGCCGCCGAACGGGTCGATGACGCTGCCGTGCTCGTCCTTCGCGATCGCGTTGATGGTCAGGTCGCGCCGGGCGAGGTCGTCCTCCAGGGTCACGTCCGGCGCCGCGTACACCGTGAACCCCCTGTAGCCGCGCGCGGTCTTGCGCTCGGTGCGCGCGAGCGCGTACTCCTCGTGCGTCACCGGGTGGAGGAAGACCGGAAAGTCCTTGCCGACCGGCTTGAAGCCGAGGCGCTCCATCTCCTCCGGCGTGGCGCCGACGACGACGTAGTCGCGGTCCTTGACCGGCAGCCCGAGCAGCTCGTCCCGGACCGCGCCGCCGACTTCGTAGACCGCCTTGCCTTTCACCGGGCGTGATCGGCGTACGGCTCTTCCGCGGCGATCACCTCGGGCTCGGCCCGCGCCGCCGCGCTCCACGTCTGCACCGCGGGAAGCGCGAGCACCGCGTCGACGTAGCGCCGGGCGGCGTCGGGCAGACGCACGCCGTAGGTCACGAAGCGGGTCGCCACCGGCGCGTAGAAGGCGTCGGCGGCGGTGAACGCGCCGAAGAGCAGTGCGCCGTCCCGCCCGTGCCGCTCGCGGCACATCGTCCAGATCGCGACTATCCGGTCGATGTCCTGCGCGACGCCCGGGCCCATTCCCCGGCCGGGATACGCACCGCGGATGTTCATCGGCATCGCCTCGCGCAGCGCGTGGAAGCCGGAATGCATCTCCGCGCACGCCGCGCGCGCGACCGCCCGCGCGCGCGCATCGCGGGGCCACGCCTGGCGGTCGGGCCACCGCTCGGCAACCGTTTCCGCGATAGCGAGCGTGTCCCAGACCGGCGCGCCGTCGAGCCACAGCACCGGCACGCGGCCGGACGGGGACAGACGGCCGATCTCCCGGTCCCACGCCTCGGTGTGAAGCTTGAGCTGGACTTCCTCGAAGTCGATCCCCAGCGCGCGCAGCAGCACCCACGCGCGCATCGACCAGGACGAGTAGTTCTTGTTGCCGATGACCAGTTGCGGCCCGCTCATACTTCCCGCGTCTTGCGGCCGGCGTGGTAGCGGAACTCGCTGTAGCGCGAGCGCGGCGAGAGGCCCTTGAGGTAGACCGGCGCGACGGCCTCGAGCGCGGTCGGATGGAGGCCGAAGGGCAGGCTCGCCGCCGAGGTGCTCGGCAGCTTCATCGAGTGGTAGTTGTCCCGGCTCATCAGCCTGCCCGGCGCGAATTCCATCAGCCAGGCCTGGAAGTACGAGAGCCGGTCGCCGAGCCCGACGATCGGCCGCGGGTGGCCGGCGACTTCGCCGGCGTACGCCACCAGCTGGCGCAGGCTGTAGACCCTCGGCCCGACGAGGTCGTACGCCTTGCCGTAACTCGCGGCGTCGTCGAGCGCGCGCACGAACGCTGCCGCCACGTCGCCTACGTACACGGGCTGGAACTGCGCCTCGGGGCTGGCCAGGAAGACGACCGGCAGCACCTTCTGCAGGCGCGCAAAGAGGTTGAGGAACCGGTCCTCGGGGCCGAACACGACCGAGGGGCGGAAGATGGTGGTCGCGAGCTGCGCGCGCGCCGCGACGAGCGCGGCCTCGCCGTCGGCCTTGGAGCGCAGGTACTGGCTCGGCGCATCCGCAGCGGCCTTCAGCGCGCTCATGTGCGCGAGGCGCGGCACCCGCGCCGCGACGCACGCCGCGACCAGTCGCCGCGGCAGCTCGACGTGCGCGCGCGCGAAGTCGGGCCCGTAGGGCTGCGCGCTGCGGCCCTGCAGGATTCCGACCAGGTTGATCGCCGCGTCGCAGCCCCCGAGCAGGCGCTCGAGCGTCGGCGCGTCGTGCACGTCGGCCTGCACCACCTCGACGGTGGGCAGCATGATGAGGTGGCGCGCGCGCTCGCGCCGGCGCGTGGGTACGACGACGCGGTCCCCGCGGGCCGCGAGGCGGGCGACGATGTGGCGGCCGACGAAACCGGAGCCGCCGAGGACGCAGATCCTGGCCATGGCGAGACGGAAAGGAAGGCCGCGGCGCGGGGGTCGCGCCGCGAGTCCGGCTATTCTAGCGCCGCCTGCCCGGTGATCGTGGCGGCGTAGCCTTCGCCGTTGCGGCGCGGGGCGATGGTGCCGAGCCGGGACTTGAGCGGCTTCAGCGCGCCGCCGCCGTACAGCGCCGCGTAGTACATCGTGTTGCTCAGCACCTTCTTCACGTAGTCGCGCGTCTCGTTGAAGGGGATGGTCTCGGCGTAGATCGCCCCCTCCAGCGGGCGGTCGGCCTTCCACTTGCGCGCGCGCCCCGGCCCGGCGTTGTACGCGGCCGCGGCGAGCACCGGGCTGCCGTCGAGTTCGTCCAGCACGTACCTGAGATAGCTCGTGCCGAGCGCGACGTTCACCTCCACGTCGGTGACGCGCGCCGGCGTGTAGTCCTTCATCCCGGTCTGGCGCGCCACCCAGCGCGCGGTGGCCGGCATCAGCTGCATGAGGCCCGAGGCGCCCGCAACCGAGCGCACGTCGGGGATGAACCGGCTCTCCTGGCGCACGAGGCCGAGCACGTACGGCTCGTCCAGGCCCTGGGCGCGCGCGCGCTGCGCGAACACCTCGCGGTACGGCGCGAGGAAGCGCACGCTGAAGTCGTGCGTGCCGACGGTGCGGTCGGCGGTGTTGATCGCGCGGTCCCACGCTTCGGCGCGGCGCGCGAACTCCGCCGCCGCGAGGAGCTGCTCGTCGTCCATGCCGCGCAGCGCCCAGTTCCACTCGCGCACGCCCTCGACGCGCTGCTGCAGCCGCAGCAGCGCGAGTCCGCGCTGCAGCCCCGGGTTCGCCGCCATGCGGGCGACCGCCTCCTCGCTCGGGGCGTAGCCCCGCGCCGGGACCACGAACGGCTGGCCGAGCTCTTCGGCGGCGAGCTTGCCGTAGAAGTTGTGCCCGGCGGCGAGACGGGCGAAGAGCGCCGCCGCGGCCTCGTTGTCGCCGGCCGCGCGCAACGCGCGCCCGCGCCAGTAGGTCCAGGCCGGCTCGTCGCGCTGCAGCGGGCTCATCCGCTCGCTGACGGCGCGCACCGTCGCCCAGCTCTCCTCGCGCAGCGCGGCGCGCACCCACCACTCGAGCTGCTCCTCCGACAGCGCGGCGCCGTCGGCGCGCGCGTACCAGTCGAGCGCCGCGGGCAGGTGCCGCTTCGCGCCCTGGGTGGCGATCTGGCCCCAGACCCAGGCCTGGTCCTCCGCCGGCAGCCGCTCCTGGAGCTTGCGCGACAGGTGGCTCGGCGCCGCCTCGGGATCGCTGCGCGCGGCGCGGGCGAACGCGAACAGGAGGAGCTCGCGATTCGCGCGCTTCTTCAGGTCGAGCTTGTCGGCGCGCTCGATGAACCCGATCGGCGCGCGCCGGATGGCGTCGAGCGTGCGCTCGTCGGGCGTCTCGCCCGCGGGCAGGTAGTGGATCGCCCGCCGCGCGGCCGTCATCTGCCCCGCCTCGAGCAGGCCGCGGACGCGGTCCCACACCTGGCGCGCGCCGAGCCGGCCGGCGACGATCTCGGCCTCGGCGAGCGGCACGCAGCTTTCGGGGAGCTCGCGCGGCGTCGCCCAGAGCGGACGGAACTCCTCCAGCGCCGACGCATCGCCGCGCGCCCAGCGCGCCTGCAGCGCGTAGCAGGTGAGCTCGGGTTCCTCGCCCGCGAGGGCCGGGTACTCGGTCTCGAACGTGGCCCAGTCCTGGCGCTTGCCGAGGCTCTTCAGCCAGTCGCGGCGCAGCTGGTCGGCGAGGTAGGTGCCCTGATGCCGGACGAGGAACTCGCGCAGCTGCGCGGCCGACGCTTCCTCGAGCTTCATGCGCAGGAGGTAGTACTCGACGTAGGGCTCGAGCACGTAGCCGCGCAGGTGCGCGGCCTGCTCGGCGACCTTCGCGTACTGCCCGACGCGGAACGCCTCGCGCGCCGCGAGGAAGCGGTCGTCGTCCGTCATCGCGGCCGCGCGCGTCTTGGCGCTCGCCTTGCCGTTCCCCTGGGCGTGCAGCGGCGCCGCGCCGGCGAGCGCGAGGGCGAGCGTGAGGCCGAGCAGCGGAAGGCGTACCATGCAGTCGAGCTTACTTTCGATAACCCCATGAAGCGTATGAAGAATAGCACAGCGTTGCCCGAATTTCGCCAGAATTGGCGGGCCGCATGACGCCCGACGAGGTCAAGGCGTGGCGCAAGTCGCTGCGCGCGCACCTGATCGCCGCGCGCAGCGCGCTGGACGCGGAGACGCTGTTGCGCCACCGCGAGCGCATCGACCACAACCTCGAGCGCGGGTTCCCCGGCCTCGCCCGCGGCGTGCTCGCGTTCTGCTGGCCCTACAAGGGCGAGTACGACGCGCGCTTCCTCGCGCGCACCCTGCGCGCGCGCGGCGCGCTCACCGCCCTGCCGGTCGTGGTCGCCCCGCGCTTGCCGCTCGCCTTCCGCGAGTGGCATCCCGGCGTGAAGCTCGTCGCGGGAGTGCTCGGCATCCCCTATCCGGCCGACAGCCGCGAGGTCGCGCCCGACGCGGTGATCGTGCCGCTGGTCGGGTTCGACGACGCAGGCTACCGGCTCGGCTACGGCGGGGGTTACTTCGACCGCACGCTCGCCGCGCTCGCGCGCAAGCCGGTCGTGGTCGGCGTCGGGTACGAGAGCGCGCACCTCGACACGATCCACCCGCAGCCGCACGACATTCCGATGGACTGGATCGTCTCCGAGCGCGGGGTCTACCGGCGCGACGGGGAGAGGCTCGAGTTCCTGGGTGCGCCGCTCGCGGGCGAAGCGAGCGCGCTCAGCTCGCCGGTGTGCTACGCGGGCGAGATCGACCCGGGCTACTTCGGGCGCTGACCCGGCCTCAGCCCAGGAACAGCCGGTAGGACGGGTTGCGCGACTCGTCGACGTACGGGTAGCCGAGCTTGCGCAGGAAGGCACGGAACTCGCGCATCTCCCGCGGCGGCACCTGCATGCCCACGAGCACCCGCCCGTAGTCGGCGCCCTGGTTGCGGTAGTGGAAGAGGCTGATGTTCCAGTCCGAGCGCATGTTGGACAGGAACCGCATCAGCGCGCCCGGGCGCTCCGGAAACTCGAAGCGGTAGAGCAGCTCGTTGTCCGCGCGCGCGCAGTGGCCGCCGACGAGGTGGCGCACGTGCAGCTTCGCCATCTCGTTGTCCGAGAGATCGAGGGTCTTCAGGCCGCGGCGGCGCAGCGTGCGCAGCAGCCGGGCGGTCTCGTCCCGCCCGCGCACCTCGACGCCGACGAACACGTGCGCCTCGACCGGGCCGGCCATGCGGTAGTTGAACTCGGTGATGTTGCGCGCGCCGAGGGTGGCGCAGAACGTCTTGAAGCTGCCGGGCCGCTCCGGGATCGTTACCGCCAGGATCGCCTCGCGGTGCTCGCCGACCTCGGCGCGCTCGGCCACGAAGCGCAGGCGGTCGAAGTTCGCGTTCGCGCCGCTCGCGATCGCCACCAGCTCGCGGTCGCGCACGCGCGTGCGCTCGACGTAGCGCTTCGCGCCGGCGACCGCGAGCGCGCCCGCCGGCTCGAGGATCGAGCGCGTGTCCTCGAACACGTCCTTGATCGCCGCGCAGGTCTCGTCGGTGTCGACCAGGACGATGTCGTCGACGAGCGCGCGCGCGATGCGGAAGGTCTCCTTGCCCACCTGCTTCACCGCGACCCCGTCGGCGAAGAGGCCCACGTGCGGCAGCACCACGCGCCGCCCGTCCGCGATCGAGCGCTTCATCGCGTCGGAGTCGACCGGCTGGACGCCGATCACCTTGATGCCGGGCTGCAGGCGCTTCACGTACGAGGCGACGCCCGACACCAGGCCGCCGCCGCCGATCGCGACGAAGACGGCGTGGATCGGCCGCGCCGACTGGCGCAGGATCTCCATGCCGATGGTGCCCTGCCCGGCGATGACGTCGGGGTCGTCGAACGGATGGACGAACGCGAGCCGCAGGCGCCGCTCGAGCTTGCGCGCGTGCTCGCGCGCGTCGCTGTAGGAGTCGCCCCGGAGCACGACCTGCGCGCCGCGGGCGGCAACCGCCTCGAACTTGATGCGCGGGGTGGTCACCGGCATCACGATCACCGCGCGGCAGCCGAGCCGCTGCGCGGCGAGCGCCACGCCCTGCGCATGGTTGCCGGCGGACGCGGCGATCACCCCGCGCCTGAGCGCGTGCGCGGGCAGGTTGGCCATCTTGTTGTACGCGCCGCGCAGCTTGAAGGAGAACACCGGCTGCATGTCCTCGCGCTTCAGCATGACGCGGTTCCCGAGCCGCGCCGAGAGGTTGGGCGCGAGCTCGAGCGGCGTCTCGACCGCGACGTCGTAGACGCGGGAGTTGAGGATGCGCGGGAGGTAATCGATCGGCATGCGCGGCGCGCGGGACGCGGTCGGGGACCCAGCGCGGGCGCTACTCTAAGCAAAACGCCCGGGCGGCGCAAAGGCGGCGCCCCGTCTCGGTGCGGCGCTCGAGCGTGATCGATTCCTCAGTCGCGTGTAACGCAGTCCGTCACAGCGGTACGTGTTCCTGTCGCGTCCTGGCTCCGGGACATACGGTACGGCCTCCCAGGAGTACGCACACACAGGAGAAGAAGAATGTCACTGCGGTTGAAGTTCAACCTGAGCCTGCTCGCCGTCATGGCGCTCGGGCTCGCCCTCTCGAGCTTTCAGCTGAACCGGGTGCTCGAGAAGAACGCGCGCGACGAGGTCATGCACGAAGCGGGGCTACTGATGGAGTCGGCGCTCGCGATCCGCGCCTACACCGTCGACCACGTGCGCCCGCGCCTCGAGAAGCAGCTCGCCGAGGAGTTCATGCCGCAGACGGTGCCGGCGTTCGCCGCCACCGAGACGCTCACTGCGCTGCGCAAGAAGTATCCCGAGTACGCCTACAAGGAAGCGACGATCAACCCGACGAACCCGCGCGACCTGGCCGAGGAATGGGAAGCGAAGATCGTGGAGGCGTTCCGCGCCGACCCGGCGACGCGGGAAGTGAACGGCGTGCGCCCGACGCGTACCGGGCCGAGCCTCTACGTCGCGCGGCCGATCCAGATCTCCAACCCGGCCTGCCTCGCCTGCCACAGCGAGCCCAAGGCCGCGCCGGCGTCGATGCTGAGAACGTACGGCGAGCAGGCGGGCTTCGGCTGGAAGCTGAACGAAATCGTCGGCGCGCAGGTCGTGTCGGTCCCGATGGCGGTGCCGATGCAGCGGGCGCGCACCACCTTCTACACCTCGATCGGCGCTCTGGTGGCGATCTTCCTCGCCATGTTCGTCATCCTGAACATCATGCTCGACCGCCTCGTCATCAAGCCGATCGTGCGCATGTCGGCCGCGGCCGACGCGATCAGCGGCGGCAACTTCGAGGTCGGCGCGCTCGACGCCTCGGGCACCGACGAGGTCGCGAAGCTCGCGCAGTCGTTCAACCGCATGACGACGAGCCTCGCGAAGGCGATGCAGATGCTGCGCGCGAAGAAGTGAGCGTGCGGCACGCCCTACGTACGGCCTGAAGCGGCACGCAGATGGCGAGCGTAACGCTCAGCCCGGCGCTGCTCGAGGCGCTCGTGCAGCGCGCGGCCGCCTCCCTCGGGCCGATCGCCAGCCTGTTGGTGGAGCAGGCTGCGGCCGCCGGCGGCGGTATCGAGGAAGTCCGCAGGCGCGTCGCGGACCAGATGGAGCCCGCCGCCGCGAAAGCGTTTCTCGCCGCGACCGAGTCGCTCGCCGCCAAAGCAGGTGCCGTCGCCCGGGCACCCGCGCCACCCCCCGCGACGCCGGCGGCAGCGCCCCCGGCGACCGCGACGCTCGACCGGAGCAACCCGGGGCTGGTCCACGCGCTCGACCTCGAGCTGACGGCGCGCGTGGGTCCGAGCGGGCACAGGCTGGTCCAGGAGGCCGCACGCAGGTGTCGCACGACGGTGCAGTTCTACTTGCGCCTCGCGGCGCAGGTCGACGACCTCGACCTCAAGGTGCAGCTTTCCCGACGCGCGGCCGACGAAGCAGCCGCACGCTCCGCACCCAAGACCTGACGCGATCCGGCTTGCGCCGCGCCGCCGGCGCCAGTAGCGTGCCGGGCTTTCCGCCCCGCCGCCGTGGACCCCGCCAGCCTGATCGGCCCCGACGCGAGCCTCTGGTCGCTCGCCGCCGCCTCGTTCCTCGCCGCCACGCTGCTGCCGATGAGCTCGGAGGTGGCGCTGTTCGCCGTGCTCAAGGTGCATCCGCAGCTCTTCTGGCCGGCGATCGGCGTGGCGACCGCGGCGAATACGCTCGGCGGGATGTCCACCTACCTCGTCGGGCGCTTCCTCGCGACGCGCAAGCCGCTGAAGCACGTGGACGCGGTGGAGCGATGGGGCCCCGCCGCGCTGCTCCTCGCGTGGGCGCCGCTCGTCGGCGACGCGCTGTGCGTCGCCGCGGGCTGGCTCAAGCTGAACTGGGTCGCCGCGGCCGCGTTCCAGGCGCTCGGCCGCGGTGCGCGCTACGCCCTCGTCGCGCAGGGCGCAGCGCTCTAGGAACGGCCGGGCGTCAGGCGCCCCGGATGCGGCTCGCGCTCCAGTTGACCTTCGCGCCGCCCTGCGCGGCGGTGGTGCCTTCCATCCGGTCGCCGGCGGCGCGGCCGCTGAACTGCCGCTTGACCCCGTTGCCGTCGACGAACGCGAACGCGACGTCGGCGCCGCGCAGCCGGGTCTCGGTCAGGGGATAGGACTTGCCGTCGAGCCGCGCGGTGCCCGAGATCTTCTGGAAGGTCTGCTTGAGCGAGACCTGCCACTTCTGCTCGCCGCTGCCGGCCGGCACCGACAGCGCCCAGTCGCCCTGCACCTTCGCCGGAACGATCCACAGGTACGCGTCGCGCCCCTCGACGGTGGCGGTCTGGTCGGGCTCCCAGTCCTCCATCGTGAACGCGTGCGAGACGATCCGCGTGCCCGGGCGCAGGTCGAGGATCTTCGGGCGCAGCTTGATGTTCAGCGTGGGCAGCAGGTACATCGTGATGACGCTCGCCTTGCTGAAGTCGGTCTCGAAGATGTCGGCCTTGATGAACTTGGCCCGGTCCGAGACGCCCGCCTTCTCGGCCGCCTTCACCGAAATTGCGACCATGTCGGGGTTGTACTCGATGCCCAGGGCGGTCGCGCCGAACTTCTGCGCCGCCGCGATCACGGTGCGGCCGTCGCCCGAGCCGAGGTCGATGACGTAGTCGCGCGCGGTGACGTTGGCCATCCGCAGCATGCGCTCGACCAGCGCCTCCGGCGTCGGCACCCAGACCACGTCCTTGCCGGCCTGGCCGACCTGCGGCTGGTACTCGTCCTTCTTGTCCGCAGCGGCCTGCGCGAACGCCGGGCCCTGAAGCGCGATCAACGACACCGCGACGGCGAGCGCGGCCGCGTTCTTCCACTGATTGCCCACTGGACGACCTCCTTTGGATGAGTTGCTCAGGCTGCCTGCAGCTTCGCGTACTCGAGCTGCAGCCACTTCATGCCCTGCGGCCCGAAGTTGATCTGCACGCGCGCATCGGTGCCGCTGCCCTCGGCGTTGACGATGACGCCCTGGCCGAACTTCGCGTGCACCACGCTCTGGCCGATGCGGAACGGGAGGTGCGGCGCGCCCCCGCCGGGCTCCTTGCGGTAGCGCGCCGGCGCCGGCGCCGCCTGCCACGCGCTGTCCGGGACGACCGGCCGGTCGCGCGGCGTGAGCCATTTCATCACGCCGGCGGGGATCTCGTCGAGGAAGCGGCTCGCGACGTTGTAGCGCGTCTGGCCGTGCAGCAGGCGCGTCTGGGCGAAGCTGAGGTACAGCCGCGTGCGCGCGCGCGTGATCGCGACGTACATGAGGCGGCGCTCCTCCTCCAGGCCGTCCTGCTCGGTCGCGCTCTGCTCGTGCGGGAAGAGCCCCTCCTCGAGCCCGGTGATGAACACGGTGTGGAACTCGAGGCCCTTCGCCGAGTGCACGGTCATGAGCTGGACCGCGTCGGTGCCCTCGGCCGCCTGGTTCTCGCCCGACTCGAGCGCCGCGTGCGCGAGGAACTGGCCGAGCGGATCGGGCACCGGCAGCTGCGCGGCGTCGCCGGCGTCGGCCGCCGGGGCTTGCGCGCCGTAGCCCTCGTCCTGAACGAACGCGGCGGCCGCGTTCACGAGCTCCTCGAGGTTCTCGACGCGGTCCGCGCCGTCGCGCTCGGCCTTGTAGTGCGCGCGCAGCCCGCTCGCCTGGAGCGCGTGCGCCACCACCTCGGGCAGCGGCAGGCCCTGCGTGCTGGCGCGCAGCGTGTCGATCAGCTTCACGAAGGCGCCGACGGCGGCGCCCGCCTTGCCGGCCACCCGCGGGACCGCCTGCCAGAGGCTCGTGCCGCCGGCCGCCGCCGCATCCTGCAGCGCCTCGACCGAACGCGCGCCGATGCCGCGCGCCGGGAAGTTGACCACGCGCAGCAGCGCGCCGTCGTCGTCGGGATTGGCGAGCAGCCGCAGGTACGCGAGCGCGTGCTTGATCTCCTGGCGCTCGAAGAACCGCAGCCCCCCGTAGACGCGGTACGGGATGCCCTGCGTGAAGAGCGCGTGCTCGATCACGCGCGACTGCGCGTTCGAGCGGTACAGGATCGCGACGTCGCGCCGCGCGCAACCCTCGCGCAGAAGGCTCTGCACCTCCTCGGCGAGGAAGCGCGCCTCGTAGCCGTCCGAGGCGGCCTCGTACACGCGCAGCGGCTCGCCCTCGCCGGCCGCGGTCCAGAGGTTCTTGCCGAGGCGCTTGCGGTTGTGCGCGATGAGCGCGTTCGCGGCGTCGAGGATGTTCCCGTGCGAGCGGTAGTTCTGCTCGAGCCGGATCACGTTCTGCACCCGGTACTCGCGCTCGAGGTCGGCCATGTTGCCGACGTTCGCGCCGCGGAAGGCGTAGATCGACTGGTCGTCGTCCCCGACCGCGAAAATCGCGTTCTCCTTCCCGGCGAGCAGCTTGAGCCAGCGGTACTGGAGACGGTTCGTGTCCTGGAACTCGTCCACCAGGATGTGGCGGAAGCGGGCCTGGTAGTGCGCGCGCAGCGGCTCGTTGCGCTGGAGCAGCTCGAAGCAGCGCAGCAGGAGCTCGGGGAAATCGACCGCGCCCTCCTTCTGGCACTGCTCGTCGTAGGCGGCGAAGAGCTCGGTGTAGCGCCGGCCCGCCTCGTCGTGCACGACGACGTCCTTCGCCCGCAGGCCTTCCTCCTTGCGGTCGTTGATGAACCACTGCACCTGCTTCGGCGGATAGCGGTCCTCGTCGACGTCCAGGCTCTTCAGCAGGCGCTTCACCGCGCCGAGCTGGTCCTGCGTGTCCAGGATCTGGAACAGCGGCGGCAGGCCGGCGTCGCGGTGATGCGCGCGCAGCATCCGGTTGCACAGGCCGTGGAACGTGCCGATCCACATGCCGCGCGTGCTGATCGGCAGCATCGCCGCGATGCGCGTGAGCATCTCGCGCGCCGCCTTGTTGGTGAACGTGACCGCCAGCAGGCCGGCGGGGGTCGCGTTCCCCGTCTGGATCAGCCATGCGATGCGCGTGGTGAGGACCCGCGTCTTGCCCGAGCCCGCCCCCGCGAGGATGAGGGCGTGCTGGTTCGGAAGGGTGACCGCCTGCAACTGCTCGGGGTTGAGGGGGTCGAGGAGGCTGGACATGCCGCGCTGCGAACGGAGGCGGCGAGTATATCAGCCGCTGTCTGACCGTCCGGGCGGCCCGTCACGGGCCTCGTAACGCCTTGAAAAAGTGTCGGGCTGCTGCGACACATCAGACAGGTGTTTTATTCCACATCAATGACTTACGCTACTATTGACGCGTTGCATGGTGCGCCGCAATATAGCGTCATGACGAATCTGATCCCGATCCAGAATCGGCGCCCGGCCGGGCGTGCCGACCGCGTCCGGAGCGAGGACGCGACCGCGCCGCATCTGAAGATGCTGCCCTGGCTCGCCGCCCGTCACGGCGTCCCGCCGGCGCGCGCCGAGGAGCTGTGGCGCCAGGCATGCGCGCTCGCCGACCTCGCGCACGGCGCGGACGCGCGCACGCCCGAGTACTGGGCCCACGCGATCCGCGTCCTGCTGCGGCTCCTGCGTTGCGACGGCGCCGCGCTCCTCGCGCCCGACGAGGTCGAGCAGCCGCCGGCGCTCCCGGCGGCGCGTTCCGCGCTGACGCTGATCGACTCGCAGCGCCGCCTCGGCGTCGCGGCATTCGATGCGGCCGCAGCCTTCGTGCACGCCGCAAACGAGTACTGGAGCCGCGCGCTGCAGGCTCGCGCCGCGCGGCGCTGAGCGCCCCGCTACCGCGTCACCCGCGGCGCGACGACGCCGTACCGCCCCGCCAGGCTGGCGGCGAGCGCCTCGGCCTCCGGCCGTGAAGGGAGCTGGGCGATGCGCACGTCGTACGCGCGCCGTCCGTCCACGCGCCGGGGCGCGAGCTCCGCGGCGTACCCGGCGGCGCGCACGTCCTGGTAGACGCGCAGCACCTCGTTTTCCGACTCCCCGCTCGCGAGCACGACCTTCCACCGGCCGCCGCGCCGCGCCGCGCCCGCGCCGGGCGCGATCTCGGTCTCGGCCGCCCACTGCTGGAGCTGCTCGGGCTTGACCGGCTGCACCGGCAGCGGCGACTGGCCGCGCGGCGCGACGTAGAACGACAGCGGCTGGTCCATCGTCAGGGTCGGGTCGCCGGCGCGGCTCACCTCGATGCGGCCTTCGATCAGGCACACGATGTCGCGGTCGGCCGCGGCCTTGCCCCAGAGGTCGGTGCCGCGAATGCCGGCGGTGACCGTGGAGACGCTGATGCTCACGTCGCGCCGGCGCGCGCGGGCGAGCGCATCGGTGGTGAAGCGAAACGCGCCGGCGAGCAGGTTCATGGTCGAGGCGAACACGTTGTCCCGGCGCTGCTGCACCTGCGCGATCCTGAGCTGCGCGTTCTCGCCCAGCTTCACGCTGCTCCCCTCGGCGAGCCTCACGAGCAGGCGCGCGTTCGCGCCGGTGCGCAGGTCGTCGTCCGGCGCGAGCGCCATCCCGGGCGCGAGCGGCACGCGGCTGCCGCCGCGCTCCACCCACGCCGGCATCTGCACGGCCTCCACCAGCGCGGGCGGCGCGGCCCGCCG
>JAGVSZ010000288.1 GCA_019137045.1 Betaproteobacteria bacterium | reverse complement strand
AGGTGGTGCTCTCCGGGCTCGCCGTCGACCTCGTCCGCTACAAGGACGGCCGCACCAACTTCGACGACCTGGTCGGGGCCGACGGCGGGAAGGACGAGAAGCCGAAACCGACGCCGGCGCCGGGCGGGACGCCGGTCGCGATCGACGTCGGCGGGATCGCGCTCAAGAACGCGGCCATCGGCTGGCGTGACGAGCAGGCCGGCACGGATCTCCGGCTCTCCGACGTCGACCTGGAGACCGGGCGGATCGCGAGCGGCGTGCCGGGAAAGCTGAAGCTCGACGCGAAGATCGACGGCAAGCAACCGGCGGTGCGTCTGCGCGTCGAGGGGTCGACCGGGTACGTGCTCGATCTCGCGCGCGGCGCGGCGGCGCTCTCCGCGCTCGACCTCAAGGTGGCGGGCGACGTCCCCGGGGCGGCCGGCCTCGACGCCCGCGTGCAGGGCGACAAGCTCGACCTCGACCCCGACGCGAGGCGGTTCGACCTGGCGGGGATCGAGCTCGCCGCGAAGTCGAAGGACGGGCTCGACGCGCGGTTCTCGGTTCCGAAGCTCGCGCTCGCGCCCGACCGCGCCGAGGGCAAGGCGGCGAGCGGCACGGTCAAGCTCGCGCGGCCCGGGCAGGCGGTGGACGCGAAGCTCGCGCTCTCGGCGCTCGAGGCGAAGGGCAAGACGATCCAGTTCGCCCGCTTCGACGTGGATCTCGATGCGAAGACGGGCGAGCTGGCGGTGCAGGGCAAGCTCGGCACGCCGGTCACGCTCAACCTCGACGCGAGCCAGGTCCTGCTGCCGGGCATCGCCGGCGACGTGACGGCGAGCGGGCCCGACCTCCCGGGGAAGTCGCTGCGGGTCGCGTTGAAGGGCGCCGCACGGGCCGACTGGGCGAAGCACAATGCCAACGCCGAGCTCGCGGCCAAGCTCGACGAGTCCAACATCCAGGCGAAACTGGCCGTCGCGAACTGGACGAAGTCTGCGCTCAACTTCGACGTCCTCGTGGATCGGCTGAACGTCGACCGCTACCTGCCGCCGCAGCCCGCGGCGAAGCCGGCGGCCGGCGGCGCGCCCGCGCCGGCGAGCGGCGGTGGCGCCGCCGCCGAGAAGCCGATCGACCTCGCGCCCCTGAAGACGCTGAACGCGAACGGGAGCCTCAAGATCGGGGCGCTCCAGGTGCACAACCTCAAGGCCGAGAACGTGAGCGTCGGCCTCAAGGCCGCCGGGGGAAGGCTCGACCTCAGCCCGATCTCGGCGCACCTCTATCAGGGCACGCTCGCCGGCAGCGCCGCGGTGAACGCGAACAGCAACACCTTCGCCGTGAAGCAGCAGCTGACCGGCGTCAGCGTCGGCCCGCTGCTGCGCGACGCGGCGAACAAGGACCTCCTCGAGGGGCGCGGCAACGTCGCGCTCGACGTCACCGCGACCGGACAGACGCCGGGCGCGCTGAAGAGAGCCCTGAACGGCAGCGCGAGCCTCGCGCTGAAGGACGGCGCGCTGAAAGGCGTCGACGTGGCGGGGCTCCTGCGCCAGGCGCGCGCCATCCTCGGCTCGCGGAGCGCGCTCGAGCAGCAGGCGAAGGGCGGGCAGAAGACCGATTTCACGGAGCTCAGCGCGAGCTTCGTGATCAGGAACGGCGTGGCGCACAACGAGGATCTCCAGGCGAAGTCGCCGCTCCTGCGGCTCACCGGCGCGGGCGACATCGATCTCGGCGCGAGCACGATGGACTACACCGCGAAGGCGTCCCTGGTGGCGACCTCGACCGGACAGGGCGGCAAGGACGCCGCCGACGTGCGCGGCGTCACCGCGCCGGTGAAGATCAGCGGCCCGTTCGACCAGCTGAAGTACTCGGTCGACGTCGCCGCGCTCGCGACCGACGCGGCGAAGGACGCGCTCGCGCGCGAGCTCGAGCGGCGGCTCGGCGGCGGCCAGGCGGGCCAGGCGGGCAAATCGGGCGAGAAGCCGGGCGGCAGCGCGCGCGACCTGCTGCGCGGCCTCCTCGGGCGCTGAGCGCGGTGTCCGATTTCGCGCGCCGCGTCGTCGACTGGCAGCGGGCGCACGGCCGCAACGACCTGCCGTGGCAGGGGACGCGCGATCCCTACGCGGTCTGGCTGTCCGAGGTGATGCTGCAGCAGACGCAGGTCGCGACGGTCGTGCCGTACTACCGGCGCTTCCGCGCGCGCTTTCCCGACCTCGCGAGCCTCGCGGCCGCCGACGAGGACGACGTGCTGCGGCTCTGGAGCGGGCTCGGGTATTACGCGCGCGCGCGCAACCTCCATCGCGCCGCGCAGGCAATCGTCGCGGAGCACGGCGGCGCCTTTCCGCGCGACCTCGCGCAGATCGCGGCGCTGCCGGGGATCGGCCGGTCGACGGCGGCGGCGATCGCGGGGTTCGCGTTCGGCGCGCGCGCGGCGATCCTCGACGGCAACGTGAAGCGGTTGCTCGCGCGCCACTTCGCGGTCGAGGGGCATCCGGGCGAGCGCGCGGTCGAGCAGCGGCTGTGGCGGCTCGCCGAGTCGCTGCTGCCGGCCGACGACATCGCACCGTACATCCAGGGCCTGATGGACCTCGGGGCGACCGTCTGCACGACGCGCGCGCCCCAGTGCGAGCGATGTCCCGTGCGGGAGACCTGCACCGCGCTCGCGCGCCACCGCGTCGGCGAGCTGCCCGCGCCGCGGCCGCGCCGAGCGGTTCCTCACCGCCGCACGGCGATGCTGGTCCTGCGCAGCGACGGCGACGTGCTGCTGGAGAAGCGGCCCGCGGCCGGCGTGTGGCGCGGACTGTGGTGCTTTCCGGAGCTCGGGGCGGGCGACGATCCGGCGCGCGTCGCCAGGCGGCGCTACGGCTGCGAGGTTGCGCTCGTCGAGCGGCTCGGCGTGCTGCGGCACGCGTTCACGCACTTCACGCTCGACATCGAGCCGGTCGTCGCGCGGGTGCGGCGGCGCGCGCCGCGCGCCGCCGAGCCGGGCGTGCTCTGGCTGCCGTTCGCGCAGGCGGCCGGGGCGGCGGTGCCGACGCCGGTGCGGAAGCTCGTGCGCGCGCTCGGCGGGAGGTCAGCCGCGGCCGACCAGCCCGCGCTGTTCGAGGAACTTGTAGAGGATCTCCAGGCGCGGTAGCGCGCCGTCCAGCTCGAGCAGCTTCTGCTTGGCCGCGAGCGGCACCTTCAGGATCTCGCTCAGCCGGTAGCCGACCCAGGACGCGCTGTCGAACGCGTGCGGCTCGGCGAACAGCGCCCGGTCGTTGTCGGCGACCACGGTGCGCACGAGGTCCGCGAGCGCGCCGAACTCCGCCGGCAGCGCGGCGTCCTCCTCGTCCGCGATCAGCGACACCTGCGCGCGGCGCAGCCCCTGCGCCGCCACGGCCGAGCCCTGGATGCGGAAGCGCTGCCCGCCGCGCGTGCGCAGCTGCAGCAGCCCGAGCTGCTCCATGTCCCAGCTCGTGATGGTGGCGAGGC
Organism: Betaproteobacteria bacterium; assembly: GCA_019137045.1. GTDB lineage: Bacteria > Pseudomonadota > Gammaproteobacteria > Burkholderiales > SG8-39 > JAGVSZ01. The sequence continues at coordinate 2,798 of JAGVSZ010000288.1, read as the reverse complement.
AGCCGACCGCCTCCGGCTCGGCCGGCGCGCCGACCTCCGCGCCGCTGCGGATCAGGCACACGCCGAACGGCTGCTCGGACTTGAGGCAGTCCCGGGTCATGTCCATGTAGCGCGGCTCGAACACCCGCAGCGGCAGCACCCCGCCGGGAAAGAGCACCGCGTTGAGCGGGAAGATCGGCAGGTCCTGCAGGTCGGGCGCCATCCCGGCATTCTATTCGCGGCCACCCGGCGCGCCGCGTGGAGAACTGCCGTTTCGCGGCCCGCGCCGCGCCTCAGGGGCGGGCGAGCTGGCGATGCCGCACCAGGACCGGCGCCGCGGGGCGGAAGCGCCGGGCGAGCCGCTCGGCGAAGTACACCGAGCGGTGCTGCCCGCCGGTGCAGCCGAGCGCCACCGTCAGGTAGGCGCGGTTGTCGCGCACGAACGAGGGCAGCCACCGGGCGACGAAGTCGCCGATGTCGGCGAGCAGCGCCGCCGCCTCCGGCAGCGCGTCGAGGAACGCCACCACCGGCGCGTCGAGGCCGGTGAGCGAGCGCAGCTGCGGGTCGTAGAAGGGGTTGGGCAGGCTGCGCACGTCGAACACGAGGTCGGCGTCGAGCGGGATGCCCTGCTTGAACCCGAACGACTCGAAGAGCAGCGTCATGCCCGAGCGGTCGCTCGCGATGAACTCCTTGATCCAGGCGCGCAGCGCGTTCGGGGCGAGCTCGCTCGTGTCGATGCGATGGCCGATCTCCATCACCTCGGCGAGCAGCTCGCGCTCGCGCGCGATCGACTCGTCGAGGGTGAGCTGGTCGTGGGCGAGCGGGTGGCGCCGGCGCGTCTCGGAAAAGCGCCGGATGAGCGCGTCGTTCTTCGCGTCCAGGACGAGCAGGCGCACGTCGACGCCCTGGGCGCGCAGGCCGAGGGCCGCGCTCGGCAGCTCCGCGAGCGCCGGGCCGCTGCGCGCGTCCACGGTGACGGCCAGGCGCTCGTAGCCCGCGTTGCGCAGGAACGCGACCGTCTCGATCAGGAGCGACGCGGGCAGGTTGTCGACGCAGTAGTACGCGGCGTCCTCGAGGACGGCCAGGGCGACGCTCTTGCCCGACCCGGAGAGCCCGCTGATGATCACCAGCTGCATGGCCGGACCAGCATAGCCGAGCGGCCGGGAGGGCGGCAAACGAAAACGGCGCGTGCGAGGCACGCGCCGTTGCGGGAAACCGGCCTACCGGGTCAGCCGCTCAGGCACTTGCTCATGAAGGCCTTGCGGTCGTCGCCCTTCATGCCCTTCTCGCCGGCCTGCTTGTTGCAGAAGGACATCTTCTCCTGCTGGGTCATCGGCGCCGCGCCGCCCTTCAGGCACGTGCTCATGAAGGCCTGGCGCGCCTCGTTGTCCTTGAACTGCTGCTTCTTCGCGTCCGCGTTGCACTGCTGCATGCGCTGCTGCTGCGCGGACAGCTCTTTCTTCTCCGGGGCCTTCGCCTTGTCCTGCGCGAGGGCGGGCGCGGCGCAGAGCGCCGCCGCGGCGAGCGCCGCGATGAGCGACTTGGTCATGCTCGTTTTCCTCCTCTGGGTCCGGGCGCAGGGTGCGCCCGGCACTCGCCCACTAACGCGCCCCGGCGGCGCCGGTTGACGGCTCGTCGTCCCCGCCGCGCTCCATCTCCGCCCGCTGGCGGCGCAGGAAAGCCTCGGTGCTGTTGTACCCGCGCAGCTGGAGGATGTAGTTGCGCACCGCCGCCTCGACCAGCACCGCGAGGTTGCGGCCGGCCGCCACCGGGATGACGACCTTGCGCACGGTCACGCCGAGGACGTCCTCCGCGAGCTCGTGCAGCGGCAGCCGCTCGGCCGGCGCCGCGAGCAACGGGGCGGGGCGATCGAGGTGCACCACGAGCCGCAGGTTCATCTTCGGACGCACCGCGGTCTCGCCGAAGATCGAGCGGATGTCGAGCACGCCCAGCCCGCGCACCTCGAGGAAGTCCTTCAGCATCGCCGGGCTGCGCCCCTCGAGCTGGTCCTGGCCGATGCGCGAGATCTCGACCACGTCGTCGGCGACGAGGCCGTGCCCGCGGCTGACGAGCTCCAGCCCGAGCTCGCTCTTCCCGACGCCGGAGTCGCCGGTGATCAGCACGCCCAGCCCGAGCACGTCCATGAACACGCCGTGGCGCGTCGTCTGCTCGGCGAGCGTCTTGGAGAGGTAGCGGCGCAGCTTGTCGATCAGCTGCGCGGCGGGCCGCGGCGAGGCGAGCACGCTGACGCCGCGCGCCTCCGCGACCTGGAGCAGGCGCGGGTGCCCGGCCACGCCGTCGGCGAGGATCACCGCGGCCGGGCGGGTGCCGAGGCCGAGCTCGATCAGGCGCTCGAGCCGCGCGCCCTCCAGCGCGTCGAGGTGCGCCTGCTCGTGCTGGCCCAGGACCTGGATGCGGTTCGGATGAATGAGGTTCAGATGGCCGACGAACGCGGCCGACTCGGTGGGGTCCTGCCGGACGACGGCCTCGCCGCCCGCCTTGCCGCACACCCAGGAAAGCGCCAGCTTCTCGCGGTTGTCCTCAAACAGACGCGCGACGCTGGTTTGGAGCATGCGGGTCTGCCACGTAGGGCTGCCAGGCCGAGATCTGGTCGTGCAGCGCCGTCGCGTCGGCGGCGGCGTTCAGGCGGCCGCGCAGCTCGCGGTCGCTGAACATCTGCGCGAGCTCCGAGAGGATCTCCAGGTGCTGCTCGGTCGCCTGCTCGGGCACGAGCAGGACGAAGACGAGGTCGACCGGGCGGCCGTCGGGCGAGTCGAACGCCACCGCCGTCTTGAGCCGCAGGAAGGCGCCGACCGGAT
>JAGVSZ010000270.1 GCA_019137045.1 Betaproteobacteria bacterium | reverse complement strand
AGCACCTTGATCGGGGCCTTGAACATCTCCACGAACTCGAGCAGGCCCTGGTTGGCGCGGCACAGGCCGCCCGAGTAGCTGTACGCGTCCGGGTCGTCCTGCGCGTACTGCTCGAGCTTGCGGATGTCGAGCTTGCCGGTGAGCGAGCTGATGTCCTGGTTGTTCTCGTCGCCCGGCTCGGTCTTGCAGATCGCGACCTGCTGCAGGATCGAGGGGCGCAGCTTGACCACGCGGAACCGGCCGAGGTCGCCGCCGTACTCCTTCAGGCGCTTCACCGCCCAGGGCGAGGGGATCGGGCTGAGGTAGCGGCGCGGGATGCCGTACTCCTCCTCCAGCGTCGCGCCGTCGTCGTCGGGATTGAACAGACCGAGCGGGGTCTCGTTCACCGGCGAGCCCTTGAGCGTGTAGAAGGGCATCTCCTCCATGAGCTGCTTCAGCTTCTCGGCGAGCGAGCTCTTGCCGCCTCCGGGCGGGCCGAGCAGGTAGAGGATCTGCTTGCGCTCCTCGAGCGCCTGCCCGGCGTGCTTGAAGTAGGCGACGATCTGCTCGATCGTCTCCTCCATGCCGTAGAACTCGCGGAACGCCGGGTAGACGCGGATGACCTTGTTCGAGAAGATGCGCGACAGGCGCGGGTCGTTGCGCGTGTCGATCGACTCGGGCTCGCCGATCGCCATCAGCATGCGCTCGGCGGCGGTGGCGTACGCGGCGGGGTTGGACTTGCACAGCTCGAGGTACTCGGCGAGCGAGTATTCCTCCTCGAGGCGGCTCTCGTAGCGGGCGCGGAACCGCGCCAGGACCTCGCCGCGATGCTCGTGTCCCCGTTCGGTGCCGGCGCGCGGCGCAACCGCCGCCCCCGCCTCGCCGAATGCCGAGAAGACCTGCGTCGGATTGCCTTCCATGCGAGCCTCCGCTGCGAGGAAAGTGCGCTCAGTATCTGCTTCGCGTGCGCTGCTCATGTAGGAATTTGTGGCGATTTTCGGCCCTGCCCGGCGCTAAGACAAGATCCGCGTGGCAAAGTTGCGACACCGTCTCGGACCCGAAAATCGCCCGCATGGCCCATTCTGCGCCCGGAGCGAAGGCGGTGCACGGCGCCGCGGCGACGCGGCCCGGCAAGCCCCCACGCATAATGCCCGCATGAGCGTCGAGTTCGACCCGCGCCTCGTGCGCGCGCTGCGCGCCGCGCGCGCGGTGGGCGTGCTCACCGGCGCCGGCATCTCCGCGGAGAGCGGGATTCCCACGTTCCGTGACGCACAAACCGGCCTGTGGGCCCGCTTCCGCCCCGAGGAGCTCGCGACTGCGGAGGCCTTCCGGCGCGACCCGGCGCTCGTCTGGGACTGGTACGCGTGGCGGCGCGGGCTCGTGGCCGGCGCCGCGCCCAACGCGGGGCATCGCGCGCTCGCGCGGCTGGAGCGGCTCGTGCCCGCGCTGGTGCTCGTGACCCAGAACGTGGACGGGCTGCACCAGCGGGCGGGGTCCGCGAACGTGGTCGAGCTCCACGGCAACCTCCATCGCAGCCGGTGCTTCGCCGAGGGCGTGGTGATCGCAGGCGATCCCGGCGCGGGCGAGCGGCCGCCGCGCTGCCCGCGCTGCGGGGCGCACCTGCGGCCCGACGTCGTGTGGTTCGGCGAGGCGCTCCCGGCGCAGGCGCTCGAGCGCGCGGAAACCGCGGCGCGCGCGTGCGATGTCTTCTTCTCGATCGGAACCTCGGGCGCCGTGTTCCCGGCGGCGCAGCTTCCGCTCACCGCCCGCGCGGCGGGGGCGACGGTCGTGGAGATCAACCGGGACCCCACGCCGCTCACCGGCGCGGCCTCCTTCAGCCTGCTCGGACCGTCGGGCACGATCCTGCCGGCGCTGGTCGACGCCGCGTGGCCCGCAACCTAGCACTCCGCTTTGCACAGTGCTAATTTCCGCCGCGGAGGTGGTATGCAGGACCGCTACGACGAACTCTACCGTGCCTTCCGCTGGGAGGTGCCGGCGCGCTTCAACATCGCCGCGGCGTGCTGCGGCCGGCACGCGCGCGATCGCCACCGCTTCTGCCTCTACTGGGAGGACGAGTCGGGCGCCACGTCGGCCTGGACGTACTGGGACATCCAGCAGCAGGCGAACCGGCTCTCGAACGCGCTCGCGGCGCTCGGGGTGACGCGCGGCGACCGCATCGCCCTCGTCCTGCCCCAGCGCCCCGAGACGGTGATCGCGCACATGGCGTGCTACCAGCTCGGCGCCGTGGCGATGCCGCTGTCGATCCTGTTCGGCCCGGAGGCGCTCGAGTACCGGCTCGCGCACAGCGAGTCGAGCGTCGCCCTCGTGGACCCGGCCTCGCTGCCCAACCTGCAGCCGATCCGGTCGCGGCTGCCCGACCTGAAGCACGTCATCGGGGTCGCGGGCGCGCGCGAGACCGGGGTGACGCCGTGGGAGACGCTGCTGGAGAAGGCGTCGTGGCGCTTCGCTCCGGTCGACACGGGGGCCGAGGATCCGGCGCTGCTCATCTACACCAGCGGGACGACCGGCCCGCCCAAGGGCGCGCTCAAGCCGCAGCGCGTGCTGCTCGGCAACCTCCCGGGGTTCATCCACTCGCACGACCTGTTCCCGCAGCCGGGCGACCTGTTCTGGTCCCCCGCGGACTGGGCGTGGACGGGGGGGCTGATGGACGCCCTGCTGCCCACGATGTACTACGGCTACCCGATCCTCGGCTATCGCGGCCGCTTCGAGCCCGAGCGCGCGTTCCGCCTCCTCGAGCAGTACCAGGTGCGCAACAGCTTCCTCTTTCCGACCGCGCTCAAGATGATGATGAAGGCGGTGCCCGCGCCGCGCGCGCGCTACGACCTGAGCCTGCGCTCGATCATGAGCGCGGGCGAGGCGGTCGGCGAGACGGTGTTCGGCTGGAGCCGCGAGCATCTCGGGGTCACGATCAACGAGATGTTCGGCCAGACCGAGATCAACTACCTGGTCGGGAACTCGCACACGCTCTGGCCCGCGCGGCCCGGGTCGATCGGCCGCCCCTACCCGGGGCACCGCATCCGCCTCATGGACGACGCGGGCGCGGAGGTGCCGGCGGGCGAGATCGGCGAGATCGCCGTGCACCGCACCGACATCCACGGCGACCCGGACGCGGTGTTCTTCCTCGGCTACTGGAAGAACGAGAAGGCGACGCGCGAGAAGTTCACCGGCCAGTGGTGCCGCACCGGCGACCTCGCGCGGTGCGACGAGGACGGGTACTTCTGGTACCAGGGGCGTGCCGACGACATGTTCAAGGCCGCCGGCTACCGCATCGGACCCTCGGAGATCGAGAACTGCCTGGTCAAGCACCCGGCGGTCGCGAACGCGGCCGTCGTGCCGAGCCCCGACGCCGAGCGCGGCAACGTCGTGAAGGCGTTCATCGTCCTCACGCCGGGCCACCAGCCCTCCGCGGCGCTCGAGGAGGAGATCCGCAGCCACGTGCGCGGGCGGCTCGCGCCGTACGAGTATCCGAAGGAGATCGAGTTCATCGACGCCCTGCCGATGACCACCACCGGCAAGGTGCAGCGGCGGGTGCTGCGGCTGCGGGAGGAGGAGCGGAAGCGGGCGCGCGGGTAGGGCGCGCGCCCTACCTCGCGCTGCTCACCAGGATCTTGCCCTCTGCCTCGACCACCACCTCGCCGCGCTGGTTGCGGCAGGCGCCGGTGAGCACGCAGATCCCGCCGCGGTGCTTGGGCTTGTCGAGCCGCTCCACGATCGTCCAGGTCGTGGTGAGCGTGTCGCCGGGCCGCACCGGACCCTTGAAGCGGCAGGTGTGCTCCATGTAGGCGATCGCGGTCGTGTGGAAGTACATGCCGACCGGCGCCGACACGAGCGCGCTCGTGAACGGGCCGTGCAGGATGCGGCCGCCGAAGCGCGAGCGCTTCGAGTGCTCCTCGTCGACGTGCAGCGGGTTGAAGTCGCCGAACAGGCCGGCGGCCATCACCAGGTGCGTCTCGGTCACGGTGAGCGCGGAGCTGAACGTCTCGCCGACCCTGGTCTCGTCGTAGTGCTTGCCCGGGAACATCGGCCCTTCCTTTCGTCGCGGTAGACTGGCGAGGTTACCCCGCGGAGTGTACCGATGAAGCTCTACACCTTCTTCCGCTCGTCGGCGTCCTACCGCGTGCGCATCGCGCTCGCCTACAAGGGAATCGCGCACGAGGCGGCGTACGTGAGCCTGCCCAAGGCCGAGCACCAGGCCGACGCGTTCCGCGCGGTCAACGCGCAGGGGCTCGTCCCGGCGCTCGCGGACGGCGGGCACACGCTGATCCAGTCGCTCGCGATCATCGAGTACCTCGACGAGCGCCACCCGCTGCCGCCGCTCCTCCCCGAGGATCCGGTCGAGCGGGCGTACGTGCGCGCCGTCGCGCAGATCGTCGCGTGCGAGATCCACCCGCTCAACAACCTGCGCACGCTCAAGTACGTGAAGCGCAGCTACGAGCTCGACGACGACGGCGTGAACGCGTGGTACCGGCACTGGATCGCCGCAGGCTTCGCGATGCTGGAGGACTACCTGGTCCGCGCGCGGCGCCACGGCCGCTACTGCCACGGCGACGCGGTGTCGATGGCCGACTGCTGCCTCGTCCCGCAGGTCTTCAACGCGCAGCGCTACGCGTGCGACGTGTCGCCCTATCCGACGATCATGCGCATCTTCGCCGAGTGCATGAAGCTCGACGCGTTTGATGCGACGCAGCCGATGCGGCAGCCGGATGCGACTAACTGAGGTGGTCCCGCCGTCAGGAATCGAACCTGAATCTAGCGCTTAGGAGGCGCTCGTTCTATCCATTGAACTACGGCGAGATGGACCCCTGACAGCCCCTTCAGGCTGCAATTTTCCCTGCTGTTCTACCCATTTGTCACCACTTCGTTTGCATACCCAACTGCTACAACTACTGCTACAACAGAACTAATGGGACGAATGTGGTGAGCATCGTGGCCGTCGGTGCGCGCTGGCGGGCGCAGGTCCGCCGGTCCGGCTCGAAGTCTATCAGCCGCACGTTCGCGACGAGAAAGGAGGCCGAGGCCTGGGCGCGCGCGACCGAGCATGCCGCCGACCGCGGCCGACGCTTCGGCGGCCGCCAGGCGACCATCGAGCGGCTGCTCGCGCACTACGAGGCGGCGCGCGCCGACGCCGGCCGGCCTGTCGGGAAGCAGTCGAACGAGCACTACATGCTCGCGCGACTGAAGGGCCACTTCGGGGCGATGCAAGTGCAGAAGCTCGCGACCGCCGAGATCCGCGACTACTGCCGCATCCGCAGGCGCCAGGGTGCGGGGCCCTACACCGTCAACATGGAGATCTCCAAGCTCGGCACGGGCCTGCGCTACGCCTGCTCGCTCCTGGAGATTCCCTACCAGGACGCGGTCGGTGCGGCGCGGCCGACGCTGCACCATCTCGGGCTGATCGGCGCCGGGGAGAAGCGCACGCGACGTCCGACGCCCGACGAGTGGACGCGGTTGCTCGCGTACCTCCCGACCCTGCCCACCGCGCTCCCGATGGCCGACATGCTGCGCGTGGCTGCGCTCAACGCGTTCCGGCGCGGCGAGCTCTGCCGCATCGCCTGGCCCGACCTCGACGTCGCGCGCCGCACGATCATCGTGCGCGACCGCAAGCACCCGAGGCGAAAGAAGGGCAACGACGAGGTGGTCCCCCTCGTGGGCGACTCGCTCGACATCATCATGCGTCAGCCGCGGCGCGAGCGCGAACCGCGGATCTTCCCGTACGAACCGAGCACGCTGAGCTTCTGGTTCACCCGAGCGTGCAAGCATCTCGAGATCGAGGATCTGCACTTCCACGATATGCGCCACGAGGCGACGAGCGCGCTCTTCGAGGCCGGCTGGCAGATCCCCGAGGTCGCTGCGGTCACCGGGCACAAGGACTGGCGGCACCTGAAGCGCTACACGCACCCGGACACGGCCGAGATCGCGAAGAAGCCGCGCTAGGCCGCATCCCTGGCCGCCTCGCGGGCGGCACGCAGGGAGTCGACGTAGGCGGCCACGTCGGCGTAGTGGGCGACGGTGCGTGCTCCGACCTTGGTGGTCGGGATGGGGAGCTTGCCCGCATAGATCAGGTTCTGGACGTAGCGGGACTCGTAGCCGAGCACTGCGGCGAGCTGCTCGACCCCGAGCAGCAGGCCGAATCTTTCGGTGATCAACATCTGTGTGGCAAGGCTCATCGCTCGTCCTGGACTGCAGTGTCGTCGCGGGCGTCGAGGTCAATCGGTCGAGACGGTGCCGGCTTGGCCGTCTGGCCGGTCGACGAATGGCTGCCGGCACG
>JAGVSZ010000425.1 GCA_019137045.1 Betaproteobacteria bacterium | reverse complement strand
CGCGGATGTTCGCGAGAAACTGGTTGCCCAGCCCCTCGCCTTTGGAGGCGCCGGCGACCAGCCCGGCGATGTCGACGAACTCGACCGTGGCCGGGATGACTTTCTGCGGTTTCGCGATCGCCGCGAGCTGCGCGAGCCGCGGATCGGGCACCTCGACGATCCCGACATTGGGCTCGATGGTGCAGAACGGGTAGTTCTCGGCCGCGATGCCGGCCTTGGTCAGCGCATTGAACAGGGTCGACTTGCCGACGTTCGGCAGGCCGACGATGCCGCATCTCAAACCCACTTCGGCTCACTCCTTCGGTGCGGGCGGCGGCTTCGGCGCGGGGGTTTCGCCCGTTGCCTTCTCCGCGGCCTCCTTGTCCGCACGGTGCAGCGTCTGCATCGCGCCCTGCATGTCGCCGGCCAGCACGAGCGGCATCACCTCCAGCCCGCGCGCGAGCGCGGCCTCGATCAGCGGACGCTCAACCGGGGCCGGCGCGTTGAGCACGTAGTCCGCGACGACGTTGCGATCGCCGGGGTGACCGATCCCGATGCGCAGGCGCCAGAACCCCTGCGTACCGAGCTGCGCCTGGATGTCCTTCAGGCCGTTGTGCCCGGCCACGCCGCCGCCGAGCTTCATCTTCGCCGTCCCCGGCGGAAAATCGAGCTCGTCGTGCACCACGAGTATTTCCTCGGGTGCGATCTTGTAGAAGCGCGCGAGGCCGCCGACGCTCCGGCCGGACAGGTTCATGTACGTCTGCGGCTCGCACAGCCACACGTCGCCGGCGGCTGCCGCAATCCGGGCCACGAGCGCCTGGTGCCGCGCGTCCTTCGCGAGCACCGCGCCGTGCGCGGCCGCGAGCCGGTCCACCAGCCAGAAGCCGACGTTGTGCCGGTCGCGCGCGTGGCCACGCCCGGGGTTGCCGAGGCCGACGATCAGTCGAATGGCCATTTGCTCGGGTGGGCGGTCCCTCTCCCCGGTTCCGGGGAGAGGGGGCGGGGTGAGGGGGCAGCGCGCCGATTGGGTGCTGCGCGAGGTGCGCGGTCGGCAGCGGCGCGACGGTCGCCCGCCGCGCCCCCGCGTCCGGGCGCCGCCCTACTTCTTCTTCTCTTCCTTGGCGGGCTTCTCGCCCTTCTCGGGCGCGGCGGCCGCCTCGGGCTTCTCGGGCTGCTGCTTCGCCGCCGGCACCATCGACGCCGGCACGGCCTCCTCGGTCGCCGCCGCCTCCTCCACTTCTGCGGCGCGCGGCATGCTCGCCGAGGCCACCACGGGGTTCTCCGCGCGGTGCAGGACCGGCTCCACGCCTTTCGGGTAGCTCAGGTCCTTCACGTGCACCGAGTGACCGATCGTGAGGTTCGACAGGTCGACCTCGATGAACTCCGGCAGGTCGGCGGGCAGGCACGAGACGTCGATGTCGTTCATGACGTGGTTCACCACCGCGCCGGCGACCTTCACCGCCGGCGAGCTCTCCTGGTTCACGAAGTGCAGCGGCACGCGCATGCGGATCTTCTGGTCGGCGTGCACGCGCTGGAAGTCGACGTGCTGCACCGCGAGCTTCCAGGGATGCATGTTCATCGCCCGCAGCAGCACCTGCTGCGGCTGCCCGTCGAGCCTGAGCGTGATGATCGAGGCGTGGAACGCCTCCTTGCGCGCGGCCTGGTAGAGCTCGTTGTGGTCGAGGTCGATGTTGACCGCCGCCTCCTTGCCGCCGTAGAGGACGCCGGGAACGCGCCCGGCGTGGCGCAGGCGGCGGCTCGCACTCGTGCCCTGCACCGTGCGCTTCGCAGCGCCGATTTCGATTGCCATGTGTTGCTCCTAGGTTGATCCGGCGGACCCGCGACCAGGCACTCGCCGGGGGTTGCGAAAATCCTTCTACTCCATGAAGAGCGAGGACACCGAGTCCTCGTTCGAGATGCGCAGTATCGTCTCCGCGAGCAGGCCCGCCACCGAGAGCGCGCGGATCTTCTTGCACGCCTGGGCATCGGGCCGCAGCGGAATGGTGTCGGTCACCACCACCTCGTCGAGCGTCGAGTCCTCGATGCGCGCCACCGCGTTGCCCGAGAGCACCGCGTGCGTGCAGTAGGCGAGCACCCGGACCGCCCCCTGCTCCTTCAACGCATCGGCGGCGCGCGCGAGCGTGTTCGCGGTGTCGACGATGTCGTCCATGATCACGCAGGTGCGGCCCTCGACCTCGCCGATGATGTTCATCACTTCCGAGACATTCGGCCGCGGCCGGCGCTTGTCGATGATCGCGAGGTCGGACTCGAGGCGCTTCGCGAGCGCGCGCGCCCGGACGACGCCGCCGACGTCCGGCGAGACCACGATCACGTCCTCGTAGTTGTGCTTCCACACGTCGCCGAGCAGCACCGGCGCCGCGTAGACGTTGTCCACCGGCACGTCGAAGAAGCCCTGGATCTGGTCGGCGTGCAGGTCCATCGTCAGCACGCGGTCGATGCCGACCGCGGCGAGCATGTTGGCGACCACCTTCGCGCTGATCGCGACCCGCGCCGAGCGCGGCCGGCGGTCCTGGCGCGCGTAGCCGAAGTACGGCATGGCCGCGGTGATGCGCCCGGCGGAGGCGCGCCGCAGCGCGTCGACCATGACCAGCAGCTCCATCAGGCTGTCGTTGGTCGGCATGCAGGTGGGCTGCAGCACGAAGACGTCCTTGCCGCGGACGTTCTCCAGGATCTCGACCATCACCTCGCCGTCGGAGAACTTGCCCACGACTGCGTGGCCGATCGGGATGTTGAGCCGCTTGACGACGTTGTGCGCGAGCAGGGGATTCGCGTTCCCCGTGAACACCATGAGGTTCTCGTAGGCCATCGGTGTGGTCGCGCTCGTGCGATCAGCTCTGGGTCGGCGTCCGGTCAGGCGCAGCGCGCGCCGCGCGCCGCCGTGCGGCGGCCACGCGGATCGAGGCTAAGGCTGATCGGGAAAATGGCTGGGGAGGAAGGATTCGAACCCTCGAATGGCGGAATCAAAATCCGCTGCCTTAACCAGCTTGGCGACTCCCCAGTAGTCGAAATGTCAGTCGGGGCCGAGCGGGTGCCGGTCCAGGCCGCGGACCGCATGCGCACGCCATTCCCCGGGAACCTTCGCTGCGACCTTGCGGGCCTCGTCCTCGTGCGCGAATGCGGCGAACACGCTCGACCCGGAACCGCTCATCCGCGCTGTGCCGTGGCGCGCCAGCCAGTCGATGACCCGCGCGACTTCCGGATACTCCGCCCGCACCACCGGCTCGAGATCGTTGCGCCCGAGCCCCGCGAAAAAGGCCGTAATTCTGAGCGGTTTCGAATTCCGTGTCAATGCGGCGGAATTGAAGATTTTCCGCGTCGGCACAGCGACTTGCGGCGTGATGACGACGTACCAAGCCGGCGTCAGAACGAGCGGCCTGAGCACCTCGCCGATGCCCTCGCCGAGGGCATTGCGGCCGTACAGGAAGAACGGCACGTCGGCGCCGAGCGCGAGCCCGAGGCGCGCGAGGTCCGCCCGCGCAAGCCCGGTCTCCCACAGCTCGTTCAGCGCGATCAGCGTCGTCGCGGCGTCCGAGCTGCCGCCGCCCAGTCCGCCGCCGAGCGGAATGCGCTTGTCCACGGTGATCGTCGCGCCGGCCGTGCATCCGGTCGCGTCGCGGAGCAGGCGCGCGGCCCGCACGGTGAGGTCGTCCTCCTCCGGCACGCCGGGCAGCGGCGCGGCCAGCCGGATCGCGCCGTCGTCGCGCGGCGCGAAAGCGAGGGTGTCGGAGAGGTCGATCAGCCGGAATACCGTCTGCAGCAGGTGATAGCCGTCCGCGCGCCGGCCGAGGACGTGCAGCAGGAGGTTCAGCTTCGCCGGCGCCGGCCAGCGGCGTTGCCACGCGGGGCTCATCGCGGCGCGACCTGCCACTCCTCGATCGCGAGGCGGATGTCGAGCGCCCCGCGCGCGAGGCGCATGCGCTGAGGAAGGCGGTCGTCACCGTACGCGAGGTACTCGATCGTCCAGCCGTGCTGGCGCAGCTCGACGAGCTCCCGGCCCTCGTAGCGCGCATCGGCTGCGACCCCCGCCTGGGGACGCGCGCGCACCCAGTCGGGCAGACCGGCGAGCGGCAGCGCGTACCCGAGCGCCTGCTCGGTGAGCCGCTCGGGATCGGTCGCGGTGAGTCGCTCGCGGTTCGCGCCCACGAGCGTGTACACGCCCTCGCGCCGGGTGATCTCGGCGATCCCCTGGCCGAGCGGGGTCGAGAGCACGAGGTCGTCATCGGTCTCGGTGTGGCGCCACGCGACGCGCCCGCTCGCGGCCTCCTCGCCGTAGCGGACGGCGACCCGCCCGACCAGCGCGAACTCGTCGGATCGGAGCGGCGGCGGCGCGCTGCTCGCGCAGGCGGCGAGGAGCGTCGCGGCGAGCAGGAGGAGAAAGGGCGTGCGCATCGCGGCTCACGCGCCGCGCGCTCGGACGCAGCGGGGCTACTTCCCGAGGCGCTGGACGGTCTTGGTCAGGGTCTCGTTTTCGGGCGACTTCTTGAGCGCCTCGTCCCAGACCTTGCGCGCGTCGGCGTGGCGTCCGAGCACCCACAGCACCTCGCCCAGGTGCGCGGCGATCTCGGCGTCGGGGCGGATCGAGTAGGCCCGCTGCAGGTACGCGAGCCCCTCCTCGGTCCTGCCCTGCCGGTAGAGCACCCAGCCCTTGCTGTCCATGATGAACGCGTCGTCGGGGGCGAGCTTGAGCGCCGTGTCGATCAACTCGTTCGCCTCGACGAGGCGCTGGTTGCGGTCGGCGAGCGTGTAGCCGAGCGCGTTGTAGGCGTGCGCGTTGTCGGGCTTGATCCGGATCAGCTTGCGCAGGCTCGACTCCAGCACGTCGACGCGATCGATGCGCTCGGCGAGCATCGCGTGGTCGTAGAGGAGCTCGGGGTTGTTCGGCAGCTTGTCGAGCGCCTGGTCCACCAGGCCGAACGCCTCCCGTTCCTGCTTCGCGTCGCGCAGCAGCTGCGCCTCGGCCAGGATGAGCTGGACCCGCTGCTCGCTGCTCTGCGCGTTGACCTGCTGCAGGTACTTGCGCGCCCCGGCGAGGTCGCCCTGCTTCGAGATCACCTGCGCCGAGCGGATCTGCGCCGGCATGTACTGCTGCCCGGGGGTGACCTCGCCGTACCACTTGAGCGCCTCGGGGAAGTTCTTGCGCTCCTCGGCCACCTGGCCGAGGTAGAAGCGCACCGCGTTGCGGTCGCGATAGCCGAGGTCGAGCAGGCGCTTCAGGTTCGCCTCGGCGACCGGCCAGTCCTCGAGCTGCATCGACAGCAGCGCGATGGAGTACACCACGTCGATGTTGTCGGGGTAGTCCTTCGCGAGCCGGTCGAACTCGACGCGCGCTTCGGGATAGCGCTTGTCGGCGACCAGCGTGCGCGCATACGCGAGCCGCACCTCGCGCGACATCGGGTAGGTCTTCAGGTACTGCGCGAGGCGCTCGGACGCGGCGGCGTTGGAGGTCTTCTGCAGCAATTGCGCCTCGAACAGCGCCGCGAGCTCCCAGTCGGGCTTCAGCTGCGACGCCGCGCGCACCTCCTTCAGCGCGAGCTCGTCCTGGCCCGCGTTCGACGCCGCCGCGGCCACCGCGAACCGGGCCTGTGGAAGCGCAGGGTACGGGCCGGCGAGGCTCTGGATCGCGCGCAGCGATGCGGCCTTGTCCGGGTTGCCGGAGAGCAGCCGGTTGAGCTGCATGAAGCCGTCGCCGCGGTTGTCGCCCGAGAGCGCGAGGATGCGCTCGAGGTAGGGCTGCGCCTCGTCCAGGCGCTTGGCGTTGACGAGCAGGCTCGCCGCCGCGCCGAGCGCGCGCGTGGATTCGGGCGCGGTGTCGGCCCAGATCTTCGCCGACTCGATCGCCGCTTCGGGCATGCGCGCCTCGACCGCGACCTGCGTCGCGCGCTCGGCCACGCGCGGGTCCCTGGTCTTGCGTGCGAGGTCCGCGTAGGCCTGCGCCGCGAGCGTCGTATTGCCGCGCTGGCCCGCGATCTCCGCGAGGAGAAACTCGTACATCGTCTCGCCGGTGAGGTCCTGCTTCGGCAGCTCCGGCTCGCGCGCCTCCTCCGGCGTCGCGCTCTCGACTGCGGGCTGCGTTGCCGCGGCCTCCTGGTCGGGGGCCGCGGCGCTCGTGTGCGCGGGCTGTCCGGCGCAGGCCGCCAGCAGGCTCGCAGCCGCGGCGAGCGCGAATGCACGCAGCACGCCGAGGACGAGGAATCGTGGCGGGAACGCGATCATGGGGGAATGGCTGCTGCAGCGGATCGGAGAACGAGTTTAGTATATTTCCGCTGCGCCAATGGATCTGCGCCCTCGCGCTAGCGCATTTGTGCAGCATCCCGCGCGACGAAGCGCCGCGACCAATGCCCGAGCTGCCCGAAGTCGAGATCACCCGGCGCGGCATCGCTCCCGCGCTGCGCCGCCGCACGATCACCGCGGTGACCGTGCGCGAACCGCGGCTGCGCTGGCGGATTCCGGCCGGCCTCGCCGGGACGCTCCTCGGCGCGCGCGTGCGCGCCGTGCGCAGGCGCGCGAAGTACTTGTTGCTCGAATGCGACCGGGGCACGCTGATCGTCCATCTCGGCATGTCGGGAAGCCTGCGCGTGGTCGCGGCCACCGAGCCGCCCGGTCCGCACGATCACTTCGATCTCGCGGTCGGCGACCGGCTGCTGCGACTGCGCGACCCGCGCCGCTTCGGCGCCGTGCTGTGGCATGCCGGCGACCCCGCTCGCCACCCGTTGCTGGCCGGCCTGGGAGTCGAACCGCTGTCGCCCGCCTTTACCGGCGCGCGCCTCCATGCCGCGACCCGCGGCCGGCGCGCGGCGATCAAGCACACCCTGATGGATCACAAGTTGGTCGTCGGAATCGGCAACATCTACGCCAACGAAGCCCTGTTTCGCGCCCGGATTCACCCGCGGGCACCCGCCGGCCGATTGTCGCTCGCGCGCTGCGAGCGCCTCGTGGAGGCGGTCCGCTCGACTCTCCGGGACGCGCTCGCCGCGGGCGGCAGCACCTTGCGGGACTTCGTGCACTCGGACGGGGCGCCGGGCTACTTCCAGCAGCGGTACGACGTCTACGACCGCGAGGGCGCCCCGTGCCGGATCTGCGCATTGCCCGTGCGCCGCATCGCGCAGGGCCAGCGCTCGACCTGGTACTGCCCCGGGTGCCAGCCGCGCTGAGCGCGCCGACGGCGCGCAGAAGTCGAAAAATCTCTTTTTCGGTCCAGCAGTTGCGACATTCTCTGCACGTGCTACAGTAACCGCGCATGGACTCTTCCGCCGTCCCTCCGGAGATCGCCGCGAGCCTGGTGAAGCGGTTCCAGGACTACAGCGCGTGGCGCGCGGACGTCGCGGCGCGCATCGTCGCATTCCGGCGCTGGCTGCACGAGAACGAGCTCGCCGACGCGCAGACCGAACTGCGCGTCGGGCAGCTGCTCGAGCGGCTGGACGAGGACAAGCTCACGATCGCGTTCGTTGCCGAGTTCTCGCGCGGCAAGTCCGAGCTGATCAACGCGATCTTCTTCGCCGACTACGGCCGGCGCCTGCTGCCGTCGTCGAGCGGGCGCACGACGATGTGCCCCACGGAGCTCGCGTGGGATCCGTCCGGCCCCCCGGCGATCCACCTCCTGCCGATCGAGACGCGGGCCACCAACGCGACCACGAGCGAGTTCAAGCGCTTCCCGGACGAGTGGGAGGTCGTGCCCCTCGACGTGAGCGACGCGCGCTCGCTGGTGGAGGCGTTCCAGCAGGTGCGCGCCAC
Source organism: Betaproteobacteria bacterium (assembly GCA_019137045.1). Taxonomy (GTDB): domain Bacteria; phylum Pseudomonadota; class Gammaproteobacteria; order Burkholderiales; family SG8-39; genus JAGVSZ01. The sequence continues at coordinate 13,418 of JAGVSZ010000425.1, read as the reverse complement.
CAAGCGCGTTCCGATCGAAGAGGCCAAGCACTACGGGCTCTTCGTGCAGCACGACACGAGCCAGTCGGCCGGGTTCGCCGCCGACGGCATGGTCGAGATCCCGCGCTGGCGCCACGCGATCATCAACTTCCCCCACCCGCTGCTCGAGCAGGGGCTGGTCATCCTGGACACGCCCGGCCTCAACGCGATCGGGACCGAGCCCGAGCTCACGCTGAACCTGCTGCCGAACGCGCATGCGGTGCTGTTCGTCCTCGCAGTCGACACCGGCGTGTCGAAGACCGACGCCGAGGTGTGGCGCGAGTACCTCGCGACCACCCCGCGCCCGCAGAAGGGCCGCTACGTGGTCGTGAACAAGATCGACACGATCTGGGACGGCCTGCGCAGCGAGGAGGAGATCGACGCCGAGGTCGACCGGCAGATGCAGTTCGTCGGCGATGTCCTGGGCGTCCCCGCCGAACAGGTGCTCGCGGTCTCGGCGCAGAAGGGACTGGTCGCCAAGATCACCGAGGACGAGCGGCTGCTCGGCCGCAGCCGCCTGCCGGTGCTCGAGCGCACCCTCTCCTCCCAGCTGATCCCGAGCAAGCAGGCGATCGTGCGCGACACCACCCGGCGCGAGATCGTCGATCTCCTGCTCAACACGCGCTCGATCCTCGAGGCGCGGCTGACCGGGGTGCTGGAGCAGCTCGCCGACCTGCGGGCGCTGCGCGGCCGCAATCTCGGCGTGGTCGAAGAGATGATGCGCAAGGTGCGCGCCGAGAAGGAGGAGTTCGAGCGCGGGCTGGCGCGCTTCCAGGCGACGCGCGGCGTGTTCTCGCAGCTGACCAACACCCTCTTCACCCACCTCGGCATGGATGCCCTGAGCGACGAGGCGAAGCGCACGCTGCGGTCGATGAGCCGGGCGCGGATCACGCCGCGGTTGCGCGCCGCGATGCAGGGCTACTTCGACGGCGTGCGCGGGAAGATGGAGCGCGCGGGCGACGTGATCGCCGAGATCCAGACCATGATGCAGGCCATGTACCGCAAGTTCGCGGCCGAGCACGGCCTGCGGCTCGCGGCGCCGCAGCCCTTCTCCCTGCTGCGCTTCCAGAAGCAGTTCGACCGCGTGGAGCGCACGTTCCAGGTGCAGTTCGACACGGTCTACACGATGCTGACCAACGAGCAGCTCACGCTAACGCACAGGTTCTTCGAGACCTGCGCGAGCCAGGTGCGCCGCATCTACCAGTACGCGAACAGGGAGGCGGAAGCCTGGCTGCGCGCGATCATGTCGCCGATGGAGACGCAGGTGCGCGAGCACCAGATGCAGCTCCGCCGCCGGTTGGAGTCGATCAAGCGCATCCACCAGGCGACCGACACGCTCGAGGACCGGGTGGCCGAGCTGGAGCAGGTCGAGACTACCCTGATGCACCAGCTCGACACCATCCACTACCTCGCCGCCGAGATCGAGCGCGTGCTCGACGCCGAGGACACGCTCGCCGCGCGCGCCGCCTGAACCGCCCGCCTCAGCCGCTGGCGGCGCGCTGCTCCCCGGCGGCGAGCGCGAGGTATTTCGCGTACAGCCGCTCCCTCGACTCGACGCGCTGCGGGTCGGGCAGGATGCAGTCGACCGGACACACCGTCCGGCACTGGGGCGCGTCGAAGTGCCCGACGCATTCGGTGCAGCGAAGGGGATCGATGACGTAGATCTCCTGCCCCTGCGCGATGGCCCCGTTGGGGCACTCGGGTTCGCACACGTCGCAGTTGATGCACTCGTCGGTGATGCGCAGGGCCATCGGCGCTCATCCGCCGAGCTGGGTGACCTTGGCGCGCAGGCGCGCGTTGACGACCGGATGGACGAACTTCGACGCGTCGCCGCCCAGCACCGCGATCTCGCGCACGATCGTCGCCGAGATGAACTGGTAGTTCTCGTCCGGGGTCAGGAACACCGTCTCGACGTCGGGAATCAGGCTGCGGTTCATCCCGGCCATCTGGAACTCGTACTCGAAATCGGATACCGCGCGCAGCCCGCGAACGATGACCCGCGCCTGCTGCCTGACCACGAAGTCGCGCAGCAGGCCGCTGAAGCTGAGGACGGTCACGTTCGGGTAGGCCGACAGCACTTCGCGCGCCATCTGCACCCGCTCGTCGGTGGCGAAGAACGGCCGCTTGAGGCGGCTGTCGGCGATGCCGACGACGAGGCCTCCGAACAGGTCCGCCGCGCGCCGCACCAGGTCCTCGTGGCCGCGGGTGAGCGGATCGAACGTTCCGGGGTACACCGCCTTGATCACGCTTCCTCTCCGATCTCCAGGAGCCGATAGTGCACCCCGCCGGCGCGTGCGTGCCGGCGCACGCGCCACGGCGGGCCCGGTTCGATCGGCCCGTCGCTCTCGACGTACACCAACGCCCCGGGTGCCAGCCGGGCGGGCAGGCACGCGAGCGCCGCGACTGCGAGCCCGCTGTCGTAGGGCGGATCGACGAATACCAGGTCGAACCGCCCGGCACCGGCATCGCGCAGGAAGTGTAGCGCATCGCCGACGACGAGCCGGCAGCCGTGCGCCCCCAGCCGCCCCGCGTTCTCGCGCAGCGCGGCCGCTACCGCGCGCGAGTGTTCCACCAGAACGACTTCGGCCGCGCCGCGCGACAGGGCCTCGAAGCCGAGCGCCCCCGACCCGGCGAAGAGATCGAGACAGCGCCGGCCCGATAGATCCTGGCCGAGCCAGTTGAAGAGCGTCTCGCGCACGCGATCGGGCGTCGGCCGCAGGCCGCGCTCGGCGGGAAAGGGCAGGTGCCGGCTGCGCCATGCGCCGCCGATGATGCGCACGCGCCCGGCCGCTCCACGAGCGGCGCGCGATGCGCGGGTGCGAGGGGACACGTGATCGCTCTGCTAGAATCGGCGCCAGAATCTTAGCCCGGTCCCGGCGGCGCGCTGCGCCCGTTCCCGTGTTCTCGTTCCGCAAGAAGTCCGTCGATCCCGCGCAGGAGGCGTCGTGGTTCGCGCGCCTGCGCCAGGGTCTGCGCAAGACCGGGTCGCAGCTCGCCGCGGTGTTCGGCGACGTGCGCGTCGACGAAGCGCTCTTCGAGGAGCTCGAGACGGCGCTGATCGCGTCCGACGCGGGGCTCGACGCCACGCGACATCTGCTCGAACGGCTGCGCGCGCGCGTCGTCCGCGACCGCCTCGAGACGGCGCAGGAGGTGAAGGCTGCGCTCGCGGACGAGCTCGCGCGGCTGCTAGCTCCGCTCGAGCGCGAGTTCGACCCGACCGTGCGCAAGCCGTTCGTAGTCATGGTCGCGGGGGTCAACGGCGCCGGCAAGACCACCTCGATCGGCAAGCTTGCGCAGTGGCTCCAGGGTCACGGGCTGTCGGTGCTCCTCGCCGCGGGCGACACCTTCCGCGCCGCCGCGCGCGAGCAGCTCGCCGCGTGGGGCGCGCGCAGCCGGATCGACGTCGTGGCCCAGTCCGGCGGCGATCCGGCGGCGGTGATCTACGACGCGATCGCCGCGGCACGGGCGCGCGGGACCGACGTCGTGATCGCCGATACCGCGGGACGGCTGCCGACGCAGCTCCACCTGATGGAGGAGCTGAAGAAGATCCGGCGCGTGATCGCCAAGGCCGACCCGACCGCGCCGCACGCGGTGCTGCTCGTCCTGGACGCGAACACCGGGCAGAACGCCCTCGCGCAGGTGAAGGCGTTCGACGAGGCGCTCGGGCTGACCGGCCTCGTTCTCACCAAGCTCGACGGCACGGCCAAGGGCGGCGTGATCGCCGCGATCGCGCAGACCCGGCCGGTCCCCCTGGCCTTCATCGGCGTGGGCGAGGGCATCGACGACCTGCAGCCGTTCGCCGCGCGCGAGTTCGCCGCGGCGCTCCTCGACTGAGGCCCCGCGCTGGCGACTCCCGCGCTCGCCTTCAGCCACGTCTCGAAGCGCTACCCGGAGGGGTTCGAGGCGCTGCGCGACGCGACCTTCGCGATCGGCGCGGGCGAGTTCGCGTGCGTAACCGGTCATTCGGGCGCCGGCAAGACCACCGCGTTGAAGCTCGCCGCGGTGATCGAGCGCCCGAGCGCCGGATCCGTCGTCGTCAGCGGACAGAACGTCGGCGCGCTCGGGCGCAGGGCGGTGCCGTTCCTGCGCCGCAATCTGGGGCTCGTGTTCCAGGACCAGAAGCTGCTGCACGACCGCAGCGTCATCGACAACGTGATGCTGCCGCTGCTCGTGTGCGGCAGCGCCGCCGGGGACGCCGCGCGCCGGGCACGCGCCGCGCTCGACAAGGTCGGCCTCGCCGGGCGCGAGAAGGCGATGCCGGTCGCCCTCTCCGGAGGCGAGCAGCAGCGCCTCTGCATCGCGCGCGCGGTTGCGAACCGCCCCTCGATCCTGCTCGCCGACGAACCGACCTCGGACCTGGACCCGGAAGCGGCACGCGCAGTCATGGAAATCTTTCGCGCATTCCAGCAGGTCGGGGTCACCGTCGTCATCGCAACCCACGACGCCGCGCTCGTCGAAAGCTTCGCGGGGCGCGTGATCCAGCTGAGCCATGGGCGCGTGATCGACGCGCGCCCGGAACCGGGCGGCGGGTGAAGGCCTGGCTCCGGCACCATGCCACGAGCCTGCGCGCGACCGCGCTGCGCCTGGCGCGCTCGCCCGTCGCGGCCGCGCTGAACGCCCTGGTGATCGGCGTGACCCTCGCCCTGCCGCTCGGCGCGTGGGTGCTGGTGGCGAACCTCGAGCGGCTGACGGGCCACCTGGGCGCCGATCCTCAGCTCTCGGTCTTTCTGGCGGCCGACGCCACGGCGGCCGACGGCGCGAAGATCGAAGCCGCGCTCAGGCGGGAAAGCGGCGTCCGCGCGCTCCGGTTCGTGCCCAAGGACCAGGCGCTGGCGGAGATGAAGCGCGCCGACGCACTGGCCGAGATCGTTGCGTCCCTGGGGTCGAATCCGCTGCCCGACGCGTTCGTGGTGAGCCTGGTTCCGGGCGACGCCCCGACTGCGGAGCGCCTCGCTGCGGCATTGCGCGCCATGCCGAAAGTGGCGCTGGTACAGTTCGACGCGGCGTGGGCGCGACGGCTGGAGGCCGCGCTGCGGCTGGGCGTCCTGGCGGTGGGGGTGCTCGCCGCGCTGCTCGCGTTCGGTCTGGTCGCGGTCACCTTCAACACCGTGCGCCTTCAGATCCTGACGCAGCGCGACGAGATCGAGGTGAGCAAGCTGATCGGCGCCACCGACGCCTACATTCGCCGACCGTTTTTCTATCAAGGCGCGCTCGTTGGCCTCGCCGGCGGTCTGGCGGCCATCGCCATCGTCGCGGCCTGTGTGGCGGTGCTAAACGGCGAAGTGACCCGGCTGGCTGCGACGTACGGCGCCAACTTTCGACTCGAACTGCCGGGGCCCGGCGACTTGGTTGCCGTCCTCGCCTTCGCCAGCGGCTTGGGATGGGCTGGAGCATGGCTATCAGTGAGTAACCACTTATCTGAAATCGAGCCTAAGTAGCCGATCTTCAGCCGCTCATCATGTTCTGCCGAGATATCCGACTGAACTCCTCCGGTAATTAGCACTCTAATGTGCGGAGTGCTAAAATTGCTCGGGAGGCTTGAATAACCCATGACCAACACCCTGACCTTTCCCGTTCCATCGGCTGCGGGCAGTCTGGATCACTACATCCAGGCGGTGAACCGCTTCCCGCTCCTCACCCCGGAGCAGGAAACGCGTCTCGCGCGGAGATTCCGGTCGGATAACGATCTCGACGCGGCAGGACAGCTCGTGCTGTCTCATCTGCGGGTCGTGGTGGCGATCGCGCGCGGGTACCTCGGCTACGGACTGCCACACGCCGACCTCATCCAGGAAGGAAACATCGGCCTGATGAAGGCGGTGAAGCGGTTCGACCCCGAGCGCGGCGTGCGCCTGGTGTCGTTCGCCATCCACTGGATCAAAGCCGAGATTCACGAGTTCATCCTGCGCAATTGGCGGCTGGTCCGGATCGCCACGACGAAGGCCCAGCGCAAGCTCTTCTTCAACCTGCGCAGCATGAAGCCGGGGCTGGAGCCGCTCACCCGGGACGAGATCCGGAACGTCGCCGACGTGCTGCGGGTGAAGCCCGAAGAGGTCGCCGAGATGGAGACCCGCCTGGCCGGCCAGGAAATCGCGCTCGAACCGGTGGGCGACGACGACGACACCTACGCGCCGATCGCCTACCTCGCCGACCCGACGGACGAGCCGTCGAAGGTGCTCGAGGACGAGGAGTCCGCGCGCCTGCGCCGCACCGGCCTCGCGTCCGCCCTCGCGGAGCTCGACCCGCGCAGCCGCCGGATCATCGAGGCGCGCTGGCTGCGGGAAGAGAACGCCGCAACGCTGCACGACCTCGCCGCCGAGTTCAAGGTTTCGGCCGAACGCATCCGGCAGATCGAAGCGAAGGCGATGCAGCGGATGCGGGATCGCATCGGAACATATTGACGCCGTAGGCGGCTGCACCGGAACGCCCGGGTGGGAGCCCGGGCGTTCTTGCTTCCGCGCCCGACATCCGCTGCGCGGTCCGGGCGAGTCGACCGCGCACCGGGCGCCTAGCGCCCGGCGAGCAGCTGCTTGATGTCCGCGGTGAGCGCGTCGGCGCCCATGCCGAGCTTCGCGAACAGGCGCAGCCGGCCTTGCGGGTCGTAGATGAACGTCGCCGCGGTATGGTCCATCGAGTAGTTGTCGGGTGCCGTGCCGGGCGCCTTCTGGTAGAAGACCTTGAATTCCTTCGCCGTCTTTGCCGTCGCCTCCGCGTCGCCGCGCAGGCCCAGGAACGTCGGATCGAACGCCGGGACGTACTTCGCGAGCAGCGCCGGCGTGTCGCGCTCGGGATCCACGGTCACGAAGAGGACCTGAAACCTGTCGCCATCGGGGCCGAGCCGCTCCTTGACGAGCTTCAGCTCCGCGAGCGTGGTCGGGCAGACGTCCGGGCAGTGGGTGTAGCCGAAGAACAGCGCCACCACTTTGCCCTTGAAGTCCGCGAGCGTGCGCGCCTTGCCGGTGTGGTCGGTGAGCGCAAACTCGCGGCCGAACTCGGCCCCGGTGACGTCGATGCTCTTGAAAGCCGGCTGCTCCGGCGCGCAGGCAGCGAGCAGCAGCGCCGCCAGGCCTGCGGCCACCCTACCGAGGCAGGTAGTGGTCGACCAGGAGCGCCGCAAAGAGCGCGGAGAGGTAGACGATCGAGTAGCGGAACGTCCGCCGCGCGAGAGCGTCGCTGTAATCGACATAGATGCGAACCGCATGGACGATGAACACGCCGCCGAGGACGAGCGCGGCCACGAGGTACGGCCATCCGCTCATTGCGCTCACGAACGGCATCAGGCTGCACGCGACCAGGATGAGCGTGTAGAGCAGCACGTGCAGCTGCGTGTACCGACGCCCGTGGGTGACCGGCAGCATCGGCAGCCCGGCGCGCGCGTACTCCTCGGCACGGTACAGCGCGAGCGACCAGAAGTGCGGCGGCGTCCACGCGAAGATGATGAGGAACAGCAACAGGGCGTCGGGCGAGACCTCTCCGGTCACCGCGGCCCAGCCGAGCACCGGGGGCATCGCGCCCGCAGCGCCGCCGATCACGATGTTCTGCGGCGTCAGCGGCTTCAGCACGATCGTGTAGATCAGCGCGTAGCCGACGAAGGTCCCGAGCGTCAGCCACATCGTGAGCGGATTCACGAGCTGGTGGAGCAGCCACAGCCCCGCCCCGCCCACCGCGCCGGCGAAGAGCAGCGTCTCGAGCGAAGTCAGCGCCCCGCGCGGAAGGGGCCGGGCGCGAGTGCGGGCCATGAGCGAATCGATGCGCTGCTCGACGAGGCAGTTCACCGCGGCGGCGGCACCGGCGACCAGCGCGATGCCGGCGGTCGCGGCGAGCAGGACGGGCAGCGGCACCCAGCTGCCCGCCGGCACTGCGAGCAGCATGCCGATCACGGCGCAGAAGACGATCAGGGAGACGACGCGCGGCTTCGTCAGCTCGTAGAGCTGGCGGATGCGATCGGCGCGAAGCGGTCGGGTGAGCTGCATGAAGGGGTGCGGCGAGGAGGCCCGAATGTTACCACGCGCGCACTGGGCGAAGTCGCGCCTATCCGATCTGCGACACCTTGAGCAGCCGCACGATGTCACGCAGGATCCGGCTCGGATCGGCGTCGGGCGGATAGCGGAGTACGGGATTGCCGAGCGGGTCGATGACGAACAGCGTCCCGGCCGGCGCGCCCGCGAGCGCCGACGCGCGCACGAGGTCGCCCCCCGCGCCGCGCACGAAGTAGGTTCCCTCGAAGGCCTGCGCGAGCGCCGGGTCGATCGGCGCATCGTCGGTGATCAGCCAGACGCGCTCGATGCGCTCCATGTTCTTGCCCTGCGCGCGCCGCAGCTGCCGGAGGTGATACAGGGCGCGCTGGCACGGCTCGCCGCAGGCGCCCGGCGCAACGGCGAGCAGGATCCACTTTCCGCGCAGGGACTTGAGACGGAACGGCTCGCCACCGGCAAGCGCGAGCGGGACGTCGGGCAGCGGGCGCACGGGCTCGATCAGCTCGCCGTAGTTCATGCGCCCCGAGGGGGCCCAGAAGTAGAACGTCAGGTACGCGAGCAGGAACGGCGCAACGGACGCGACCGCGATCCACACGAGCGGCCAGCGGCTCGCGCGCGGGGTGCGCTCAGGCCGGGTCGCCGGCACGCCTGAAACCCAGGACGACGTAGACCACGACGGTCAGGATCCCGAGCCCGTACCACTGCACCGCGTAGGCGCGGTGGGTGTTGACGCCCGCGTCGGGGCGCTCCCAGACGCGCACGAGGCCGTCCGGCGCCGCGCTCGTCTCCTGCACGAAGACCGGCTGGAGACGCAACCCGGAGTCGGCGGCAACGCGTTCGATGTCGAGGTGCTGGCGGACGGGACCGGGCGCGACGTCGGGCGCAAGGGCGTAGGGCGGGCGGCCCGGCGCCACCGCGAGCCCCTCGACACGCTGGGGCCCGGGCGGCGTCGACACCTCCGGCAGCCGGTCCCGGCGCGGCCCGGCGGCGACCCATCCGCGATTGACGAGCACGTGCACCGGACCGCCCTCCAGCCGCAACGGCGTGACGACGTAGTAGCCCACGATGCCCTTGTGGACGCGATTGTCGATCAGCACGGTGTGCGCCGGGACGTACTCGCCCGCCGCGACGACGCGCCGGCCCGCGTACTCGCCCGCCGCGACGATCGTCGCCGGCAACCGCACCGGCGCCGCCGCGGCGCGCGCGTCGGCGTCGCGCTGCGCGGCGAGCTTCTCCTCGGCCCGGCGCGACTGCCAGTTTCCGAGCGCGACGAAGCCCGCGCACGCGGCAATGGTGACCACGAGCCACGCCGGCCGCAGGCGGAAGCGCGCGCCGCGCGGGGTCACCGCGACCCTTTCCGGACCCGCATGAGGCTATTCCGCTAGACTGTCCGCGCAGTTTGGCCTGTCCGTCATCGTGCGCTACGTCGTCCTCGCGTTCGTCGTCGTCATTCTCGCAGCCCTGTTCGCGGGCCTGTTCTTCCTGGTGCGCGACCAGGGACGCTCGACGCGCACGGTCAAGGCGCTCACCTGGCGCATCGGCCTGTCGCTCGCGCTCTTCCTGCTGCTGTTCGTCAGCTACTACTTCGGGCTCATCCGGCCGCACGGCATCGGCTGAGGGCGCGGGCGGAAAAAAGACGCCGCACTGGGTGCGGCGCTCCAAAGAGACCCCCTCGCGGGGATTCCCTCCTCCTCGTTATTCGTGTGCCTCGCCGCGCGACGCGTGCGCTCAGAGCCAGTACACCAGCACGAACAGCAGCAGCCAGACGACGTCGACGAAGTGCCAGTACCACGAGACCGCCTCGAAGGCGAAGTGCCGGTCGGGCGTGAAGTGCCCCGCGATGCTGCGGAACAGGATCACCGTCAGCATGATCACGCCGAGCGTCACGTGGAACCCGTGGAACCCGGTGAGCATGAAGAAGGTCGAGCCGTAGATCCCGGTCGAGAGCCTGAGGTTCAAGTCGGTGTACGCGTGGACGTACTCGTAGGCCTGGAAGCCGAGGAAGGTCGCGCCGAGGGCGACGGTCGCGATCAGGCCGAGGATCAGCTGCGCGCGGTTGTTCTCCTTGAGCGCCCAGTGCGCCCAGGTCACCGTCACCCCGGACGAGAGCAGGAGCGCGGTGTTGAGCGCCGGGATCCCCCAGGCGCCCATCGTCGAGAAGGGTTCCTTGCTGCCCGGGCCGGCGGTCGGCCAGGTCGCCTGGAAGTCGGGCCACAGCAGCCGCTGGTCGAGCTCTCCCAGCCACGGCACCGACAGCGCGCGCGCGTAGAACAGCGCGCCGAAGAACGCGCCGAAGAACATGACCTCGGAGAAGATGAACCAGCTCATTCCCCAGCGGAACGAGACATCGACGCGCTTCGAGTACATGCCGCCCTCGGACTCGCCGATCACCTGGCCGAACCAGCCGAACATCATGTACACGAGCACGAGCGCGCCCGCGAGCAGGACCCACCTGCCGACCCCCGCGTCGTTGATCCAGAGCACGGTGCCGAGCGCCATGAGGAACAGCGCGCACGACCCGATGACCGGCCAGCGCGTCGGCGCGGGCAGGTAGTACCAGGGTTGTGTGGTGTGGGCCTGCGCCATCGTCTCTCCCCCTCGTTCCCCTCAAGCGGCCCGGCTGACGATGAACTTCACCAGCAGGACCAGACAAACCACGAAAATCGCCGCCCCGACGACGCCTGCGACGATCAGTTGCGCCGGCGTCACGTGTGCCATCGCCGCCTCGTGATCGGCGCGTCGTCGCACGCCGAAGAACGACGACAGCACCGTCCTCGCCACGGTGAGCGGCGCGACCCGCCTGCGTTCGCCCTCGCCGCCCATCAGCCGGGCTTCCCGTCCCGGCCCGCGACCTCGAAGAACGTGTACGACAGGGTCACCGTGCCGATGTCGGCCGGCAGCGCCGGGTCGAGCACGAACACGACCGGCAGTCGGCGCACCTCGCCCGGCGCGAGCGTCTGGCTCTGAAAGCAGAAGCACTCGATCTTCTTGAGGTACTGGGCCGCGCGCTGCGGACCGTAGCTCGGGATCGCCTGCCCGGTCACCGGGCGATCGAGCGTGTTGCGGATCTCGTACTGCACGTGCGTGATCTCGCCCGGGTGCACCGGGCGGTGCGACTCGAGCGCCTTGAACGTCCACGGTAGGCGCTGGGTGTTCGCGTCGAACTCGATCGTCACCACGCGCGAGCGGTCGACCTGCGTGTTGGCCGCGGCGACCTGGTCCGGCTGGAGCAGGTTGCGGATCCCGGTGACCTGGCAGATCTTCTCGTAGAAGGGCACCAGCGCGAACCCGAAGCCGAACATCAGCGCCGCGACCAGCGCGAGCTTGCGCAGCAGGATGCGGTTCGCCCGCGCGACCGCGTGTGCGGGCGCGCTCATTGGAGCATCCAGTACTTGAGCACGATGCCGAGGAAGAACACCGCGACGATCGACCACAGCACGAGCGCCGTCCTGATGTTGCGCGTCTTCGTCTCGCGGTCGAGCCCGGACATCGCTCAGCGCACCGTGGGCGGCGTCTCGAAGCTGTGGTACGGCGCGGGCGACGGCAGATGGGTCCACTCGAGCGTGTCGGCGCCGTCCCACGGCCGCGCCGGCGCCTTCCGGCCGCCGTGGATGGTCTTCACCACGTTGTAGACCAGCAGCAGCTGCGACAGGCCGAAGCCGAACGCGCCGATGCTCGAGATCATGTTGAACTCGGCGAACACCGGCGAGTAGTCGGGGATGCGGCGCGGCATGCCGGCGATGCCGAGGAAGTGCTGCACGAAGAAGGCGAGGTTGAAGAAGATCATCGACAGCCAGAAATGGATCTTGCCGAGCTTCTCGTCGTACATCCGGCCGGTCCACTTCGGCAGCCAGAAGTACACGCCGGCGAAGGCCGAGAAGAGCGCGCCGGCCACCATCACGTAGTGGAAATGGGCGACCACGTAATAGGTGTCGTGCATCTGCACGTCAACCGCGGTCAGCGCGAGCACCAGCCCCGAGAACCCGCCCATCGTGAACAGGAACAGGAACCCGATCGCGAACAGCATCGGGGTCTCGAACGTGAGCGAGCCCTTCCACATCGTGGCGAGCCAGTTGAAGACCTTCACGCCGGTGGGAATGGCGATCAGCATCGTCGCGTACATGAAGTAAAGCTGCGCTTCGAGCGGCATCCCGACCGTGTACATGTGGTGGGCCCACACGATGAACGACAGGATGGCGATGGAGGCGGTCGCATACACCATCGACGAGTAGCCGAACAGGGGCTTGCGCGAGAACGCGGGGATCACCTGCGAGACCACGCCGAAGGCGGGAATCGCGATGATGTAGACCTCCGGATGCCCGAAGAACCAGAAGATGTGCTGGTACAGCACCGGGTCGCCGCCGCCCGCCGCATTGAAGAAGGTGGTGCCGAAATGACGGTCGGTGAGGGTCATGGTCACCGCGCCGGCGAGCACGGGCATGACCGCGACCAGCAGGTACGCGGTGATCAGCCACGTCCAGCAGAACAGCGGCATCTTCATCAGGGTCATCCCCGGCGCGCGCATGTTGAGCACGGTCGTGATGATGTTGATCGACCCCAGGATCGAGCTCATGCCGAGGAGGTGGACCGCGAAGATCGTGAGGTCCATTCCCGGCCCCATCTGCACCGTCAACGGCGCATAGAGCGTCCAGCCCGCGCCCGCGGCGCCGCCCGGCACGAACAGCGAGACGACCAGCAGCGTCGCCGCCGGCGGCAGCAGCCAGAAGCTCCAGTTGTTCAAGCGCGGGAACGCCATGTCCGGCGCGCCGATCATCATCGGGATCTGCCAGTTCGCGAAGCCCACGAACGCCGGCATGATCGCGCCGAACACCATGATGAGCCCGTGCAGCGTGGTCATCTGGTTGAAGAAGTCGGGGTTGACGATCTGCAGCCCGGGCTGGAAGAGCTCCGCCCGGATGACGAGCGCCATCGTGCCCCCGACCATGAACATCGCGAAGCTGAACCACAGGTACATCGTGCCGATGTCCTTGTGGTTGGTGGTCATGATCCAGCGCAGGATGCCGGCCGGATGATGACCATGGTCGTCGTGGTGGGCGTGGGTGTCGGCAACTGCACTCATCGCGAGCGGCTCCTAAGCGGGATCCTGCGTAACCGTTACTTGCGCGCCGCCAGCACTTCGGCGGGTTGCACGATGTTGGCGGCGGACTTGTTGCTCCAGGCATTCGAGATGTAGGTGATGACTGCCGCGATGTCGGTGGGCGAGAGCTGCTTGCCGAACGCCTGCATCGCGGTGCCCGCCTTGCCGTTCAGGACGATCGCCAGCTTGCCGGCGAGCGGCCCGGCCGCGATCTTCGAGCCGTCGAGCGCCGGGAACGCTCCCTGGACGCCCTTCCCGTTCGCCTGGTGGCACGCGACGCAGTTCGCGGCGTACACCTTCTCGCCGCGCGCGCGCAGCTCGGCCAGGTC
>JAGVSZ010000438.1 GCA_019137045.1 Betaproteobacteria bacterium | reverse complement strand
CCGGCACCGCGGCCTGCGGGTTCACCAGCCGGTCGTAGAGGAAGCCCATCCGGTCGTAGGAGCCCTCGAGCTCCTCGAAGAACGACGCCGGGAGCTCCGCGAGCGCGAGCGCGTTCTCGACGCGCGTCTCCATGTGGTGCGTCAGCTCGCCGAGGGCCATCGCCCCGCACATGCGCGCGGAGCCCTTGAGCGTGTGCAGGGTCCGCTGGAGCGCGTTGCCGGCGGCGCTGTTGGCCGGGTTCTCGCGCCAGTCGCGCAAGCCCTGGCCCACCGCCGGAACGAGCTCCTGCGCCTCCTCGAGGAAGATCGGCAGCAGCTCCTGGTCGATGTCGTCGTCGAGCCGGCGGGTGCGCCGCTCGACCGGCACCTCCTCGACCTCGACCACCTGGGCGCTCGCCTCCGCGATTCCCGCGCTCGGCGTCGCGGCGGGCGCCGGCGGCGCGACGCTCGACGGCCCGGCTGCAACGCTGGGCGCTTGGGGGACGACGCTTGGCGTCGCGGCGGATGCGGCAGGTTCGGCGCTCGCGACGTCGTTCGCGGCCGGCGCGGGTGGAACGAAGGCGGTCACGGCCGGCTCGCCCATCGGCGCGGGGAGCGAGAACCCCGAGAAGTCGAGCGTGACCGGTGCCGCGGGCGAGGTGGGCGCCGCGGGCGCGTCGTTCGCCGGCGCGGTGAAGTCGAAGTCGCCGAGCGCCGGCGGCGCGGCGGGCGCAACGTCGCCGCCGCCGGCCGGCGCACGCTCCGGCAGCGCGAAATCCAGGTCGCCGAGTCCGGCGGACGCGGTGAGCGTCTCCTGCGCGGCGGCGGGCGCGCCGGCGCCTTCCGTCCCCAGCGCGTCGAGCCGGGCGATCAGGGCCGGCGCCGCCGCGGGAAGCTCGCGCGCGGTGGCGCGCGCGAGCACGCGCTCGAGCGTCTCGATCGCCTCGCCGATCAGCGCGCGCGCCGCCGCATCGGCCGGCGCGCCGAGCATGCGCTCGAGCAGGCCCTCGAGCGCGTGCCCGAGGTCCTTCATCGCGTCGAACTTGACCGTTCCCGCGATGCCGGCGAGGGTGTGCGCGGCCCGCTCGACGTCCTCGGAGACGTTCTCGCCTTCATCGAGGCGACGGCGGCCCGCGGCGAGCGTGTCGAGGTGCGTGCGCGTCTCCTCGAGGAAGATGCCGTACAGCGACGACGAGAGCCGCGCGTCGCCGACGGCGACGACGTCCTCGTCCTCCTCCTCGGCCACCGCCGGCGCGGGCGCGGCGGGCAGGTCGGTACCCGGCAGCTCCAGCGGCGGAAAGTCGAGGGCCGGCAGCGCCTCGGCCGGGGCCGCGTCCGGGGCGGGCGCGGGCGCGATCTCCACCGGGGCCTGCGGCGCCGGCGTGACGGTCTCGGGCGCCGGCGCGGGCGGGATCGCGGCGAGGTCGATGTCGGGGAGCGCCGCGGCCGGTTGCGCCGGCGCAGCAGGCGCGGCGGCGACCGCGGGCGCCGGGGCGGGCGCGGTGAGCGCGACGTCGCCCACGGGCTCGCCCGCCTTCACCCGGCCGGCCAGCGCGACGATGGCGGACTCGTCGGGGCTCGGGCCGTTCGCCTTCAGCGTCTCGACCGCGCTGGCGAAGAACTCGCGCGCGGCGGCGATCAGCGTGAAGAGATCGGGCGTCGCCGCGCGCTCCTCCTCGAGCCAGCGGTTCATCACCTGCTCGACCGCCCACGCCGCCTCGCCGAGGCGGGTCAGGCCGACCATGCGGCCGCTGCCCTTGAGGGTGTGGAAGCCGCGGCGGATGGTGCGCAGCAGCTCGATGTTCTGCGGCACCTCGCGCGCCTGGCCGAGGCTCTCGCCGATCGTGCCGAGCACCTCGCCCGCTTCCTCCAGGTAGACGGCGAGCAGCTCCGCGTCCACCGTCTCGGCGCTCGCGGCGATCAGCTTCTGCGCTTCGGGCGAGGGCGCCGCGGGCGCGACCGGCTGGATGGCGGTCAGGACCTGCGAGACCTTCGGGTCGAACGGCTTCGCGTCGGCGGCGTCGAGGGCGCGCAGCACGTCGGCGGCCTGGCCCTCGAGCCTGGCGTCGACCACCAGCCCGGCGTCCTTCTGCAGCGCGGTCGCGCGCTTGCGCAGCTCGTCCTTGAGCTGCGCGTTCTGCGGCTCCCGCTTCCAGCGCTCGTAGAGCGCGTTCAGCGCCTTCTTCGCCTGCGCGAGCTCCGCCTCGACGGTGGCGCCGGCCGCCTCCGGCTCCCCGCCGGCCGCGGCGACGGCCTGCGGCTTCTTCGCCGCGATCGGCTGCATGAACTGGTCGAAGTCCGCCTTGCCGTGCTGCAGGGCGTCGACGTAGAACCCGAGGCCGGAGAGGGTGCCCGCGACCTGCTCGAAATCGGCCTGCGCCGGGACGTAGTCGGCCTGCGCGAAGCGCTGGATCCCGGCCGCGCACTGCGACAGCGCCGCCGCCGCGCGGTCCTCGTTGAGCATCGTCAGCGCGCCGAGCACCTGCCGCACCGGCTTGTCCAGGCCCGCGAGCTCGCCGCGCTTGGCGGCGTCGCGGAAGAACGCGTCCAGCGCCTGCTCGATCGCGCGCAGGCTCGCCTGGATCTCGGACACCACCTGCGCCATCAGCAGGCGCTCCTGGGCGCGGCGCGACATCTCGTCGAGCACCGGCACCGGCTGGCTCGCGTGCGGGGCCTCGCCGCTCTTCACCGCCTGCAGGCGGCGCTCCATGAGGTTCACCTGCCCGGCGAACTCCTCGCCCAGGCCGGCGAAGTTCTCCACCGCGTTCTCGATCAGGAGCAGCGCGGTCGCCGTCTCCATCGCGACCCCGTCGGTGAGGTGCCCGGGCGCCTCCGCCACCCACGCGGCGAGCGCGGCCACCTCGGCGGTGATGCGCGCGAGCGGCGCCTGCTTCAGCTCGGCGGCGCGGTCGCGCATCTGGCCGGCGAGGTCGAGGAAATTCGCGATGCTGGGCTGGTGGCCGGACGCCACCTTGTTCCACGTCGTCTTGGCGCTGCCGACGCTTTCGCGCAGGGCGCGCAGCGCGGGCAGCTGCGGCGCGCCGTCGCCCTTGAGCTCGAAGCTCGCGGGCACCGTGCCGGCGAGCTGGAACACCTCCTGGACGTTGCGCACGTGCTCGGTCGCGGGGCGCGCGCCCGCCACCGCGAACAGCACCTCGCGCATCAGGCGCTCGGCCACCGTCGCCGAGCCTTCCATCAGCCGCTTCAGCTGCTGCTCGATCCGGTTCGCGAGCCGGCCGACGGCCGCCTGGTCGGCGACCGCCTTGGCGAAGAGCGCGTCGAAGAACCCGAGCGCGATCCACCAGAACGCGCGGCTCGCCGGGTTGGTCTGGGCGGCCTCGACCGCCGCGACGGCAGCGCGCATGTCCTCGACGCCGGTGGCGTCCTTCTTCAGCCACTTCAGCAGTCCGCGCTGATAGCGGCCGCGCTGGTCGCGGTAGTACTGCCCGCTCTCGCCGGCGGGCACGTCGACCGGCGGCTTCTCGCGCCGCGGCGGCCGGCGCGTCAGGTCGGGGAAGTAGAGGTCGACCGGGTCGACGCCCTCGCGTCCGCGCACCCGGGCCACCTCGCGGTAGACGGCGAAGAGCCTGAGCGGCTGGTTCGGCTCGCCGACGAGCAGCTGGTCGAGATAGGCCGAGATCCCGGCGAACGCGCGCTCGGCGGCGGCGACCGCCTCGGGCCGGGGCGCGCCCTCGCGCTGCGCGATGTCGGCGAGCAGCCCGTCGAGCTCCTCGGACAGGCGCGTGACCCCGTCCAGGCCGACGATCTGCAGCGCGCCGTGCGCCTGGTGGAAGTGCGTCTGCGAGAACCGGATCTGGTTCGAGTCGCCCGGCGCGGCCGCGTAGGCGCGCAGCGCCACGAGACTGCGCTCGAGCGCCTGGTCGATCTCGCTCTTGACCCACGTGAGTGGGCCGATGTCGAACTCACCCGCGGTGCTCATGGGTGCGCGCCCCCTCCGGCCGGTCCTGGTTGATCTCGAGGCGCCGGGTTACGCGATCTTGAAGTTCGCCACCGAACCCTTGAGTTCCTGCGCGAGCTTGGCGATCTGGCCGACCGACACCGCGGTCTGCTTGGTGCCCTCGGTGGTCTGCTTGGTCACCGACAGGATGTCCTGCATCGAGGTCGCGACCACGCCCGCGGCCTGCGCCTGCGCCTGCGCGGTCACCGAGATCTCCTCGATGAGCTGCGCCAGCCGGCGCGACACCTCGCCGATCTCGGACAGCGCCTGCCCGGCGGCGTCGGAGAGCTTCGCGCCCTCGACCACGCCGACGGTGCTCTTCTCCATCGCCGCCACCGCGTCGTGGGTGTCGGTCTGAATCGTCTTCACGATCGCGGCGATCTGCTTGGTGGCCTCGGCCGAGCGCTCCGCCAGCCGCTGCACCTCCTCCGCCACCACCGTGAAGCCGCGCCCCGCCTCGCCCGCGCTCGCCGCCTGGATCGCGGCGTTGAGCGCCAGCACGTTGGTCTGCTCGGTGATGTCCGAGATCAGCTCCACGATCTCGCCGATCTCCTGCGAGCTCTCGCCCAGGCGCTTGATCCGCTTCGCGGTCTCCTGGATGTTCTCGCGGATCTCGCCCATGCCGGAGATCGAGTTCGACACCGCCTCCTGGCCCTTCTGCGCCGCCGACAGCGACTGGCGCGCGACGCTCACCGACTTCGACGCGCTCGCCGACACCTCGTTGATCGCGCGCGCCATCTTCAGCACCGAGGCGCCCGCTTCCTGGATCTCCTTCGACTGCCGCTCGGCGGCCTGCAGGAGCTTCACCGAGGTCGCCTGCGCGGACTCGGTCGCGCTGGTCACCTGCGCCGCGGCGCTGTTGATGCGCCCGACCAGGACGCGCAGCTCCTCGATCGTGTAGTTCACCGAGTCGGCGATCGCGCCGGTGATGTCCTCGGTCACGGTCGCCTGCACGGTGAGATCGCCGTCCGCGAGGCTGCCCATCTCGTTCATCAGCCGCAGGATCGCTTCCTGGTTCGCCTTGTTCTGCGACTCGGCCTCGCTGCGCAGGCGCTCGGCGTCCTCGCGCAGCTTGACCTGCTCGGTCGTCTTGCGGTCGTTGTCGTCGCGGTAGGCCTTCGCCATCAGCAGCACGACCACGATCGCGCCCGCGGCGAGCAGCGCCATCGCGACGTAGTGCAGCCAGGTCTGCCCGAGCTCGCCTTCGTACCCGGCGGCGAGCTCGTCCGAGGCCTTGAGCAGCGCCTCCGAGTCGGCCACCACGTTGCGGCCGGCCGCCTTCGCGTTCACCAGCGGCTGCATGTTGCCGAGGATCGAGTTCACCGCCTTGCGGTACTGCTGGTAGGCGGCGTCGAGCTCCTTCAGCTTCTCCTGCGTCTCCGGGTCGCGCGCCGCCGACACGCGCAGGCTGTCGCTGCCCTTGATGAGCGCGGCGACGAGGTCGCGGAAGGTGTTCGAGTCCTTGCCGAGGAGGAAGGTCACCTCCGGGTCGATCACGTCGGAGGCGAGCAGCGCGTTGGCGTTCTTCGCCATGCGCTGGGTCAGCATGACGAGCTGGCCCGCGGCCGAGATCTCGCGCGCGCCCGCCTGCGACTGGAGCTTGAGCGCCGACACCTGCTCGGCCAGGTCGAGCAGCACCGGGTTGTTGTCGTTGATGGCCTTCACCGCCGCGCCGAGCGCGATCAGGTTCTTCTGCTGCGCGAGCACGAGGGAGGCGTTCTTGTCGGTCTTCTGCCAGACCTGCGCCACCTTGTCGAGCGCGGGCTTGATGCTCTCGGCGGAGGGCGGCACTTCGGTCTCGCCCACCTTGCCGCCCGCGGTGACCGCCTCGAGCAGGCCGGCGAACTCGTCGCGGCTCGACTTCAGGCGCGCGAACGCCGCGGCGTTGCCCTGCACGCCCTGCTGCGATTCCTTCGCGATGCGCTGCGACAGCATGCGCATCTGGCCGGCGGCGTTGATGTAGGCGGTGCCCTGCGAGGTGGTGCGGATCGCGAGCCAGCCGAGGAGCACGATCGCGAACACGAGGAAGCCGAGCACGGTGAGCAGCACCTGGGTCTGCGTGCGGAAGGTCTTGCCGGGAAGCGCGCCCTTCTTCTTCGGCGCGCCGGCGGCCTCCAGGATCGAAGTCGAGCTCGCCTGCACCGGCGCCTTCCTGGCCGGCGCCTTGGACGGCGGCGACTTGTCGGCGCCCTTGCCCTTGCCCAGACCGATGTTCAACGCCTTGAGGTTGATTGCCATGACTTCTCCCGCGATGCTCGCGTCTTCTTCGCTACTGTCGCCCGCGGCACACCCGTGCCACGGCCCCGTATCCCCGCCCCGCTACACGCCCGCCTGCAGGAACCCCTCGCTGTAGACGAGCTCGTTCATGCTCAGCTCGCGCCAGACCTGCCCGCTCTTGTCCGCGTAGCGGGCCGCCTCCCACGGACGCTCGGCCGCGCCCGCGCGCGGCTCGAAGTGCTGCAGGTTGCGCAGCCCCAGCATGCGGCTCACCAGCAGCGCCGCGTTCAGGTGATAGCGCTCCGCCACCAGCAGCAGGCGCGCGTCCGGGGTCTGCGCGGTCGGCTCGCCGCCCTGGTAGGCGGCGAGATCGACCACGCTGAACAGGTTGCCGCGGATGTTCGCCAGGCCGCGGAACCAGCCGCGCGTGAGCGGCACGTGCGCGATCGCGGGCACCGGGATCACCTCGCCCGCCTCCTCGAGGCGCGCGAGCCAGAACTCGCTGCCGACCTGCACGCCGAGCCGCGCGCTCGGCGCGTCGGCCGCCGCCGCCTCGTTCAGCCGGCGAGCGAGGGCCTGCTGGAACTCGCGGAGACTGACGCGCCGGGCCATCCGTCAGCCGTGCCTAGTGGGCCGCCGAGAGCTGGGCGATCTTCGCCAGCAGCTGCGCCGCGTCCACCGGCTTCACCAGGTAGTCGTTCGCGCCCTGGCGCAGGCCCCAGATCTTGTCGGTGTCGGCGCCCTTGCTCGTGCACATGATCACCGGGATGTGCTTGGTCGCGTCGTCGCGGGTGATCTGGCGCGTCGCCTGGTAGCCGTTCAGCCCCGGCATCACCACGTCCATGAGGATCAGGTCCGGCAGCTCGGCCTTCGCCTTGACGATCGCGTCCTCGCCGTTCTCCGCCGTCACGACCTGGTAGCCCTTCCGCGCCAGCGTCTCGAGCATGTACTGGCGGTCGGTCGGGGAGTCGTCGACGACGAGGATCTTCTTGACGGGCATGAGCTTCTCCGGAACGGGGTGGGAGTCGCGCTCAGACGCGGTGGGGCGCGTGCGCGCCGACGGTCTTGAGCAGGCTGTCCTTGGTGAAGGGCTTGGTCAGGTACTCGTCCGACCCGACCATGCGCCCGCGCGCGCGGTCGAACAGGCCGTCCTTGGACGAGAGCATGATCACCGGCGTGCCCGCGAACCGGGCGTTCTTCTTGATGAGCGCGCAGGTCTGGTAGCCGTCCAGGCGCGGCATCATGATGTCGCAGAAGATCAGGTCGGGCTGGTGGTCGGTGATCTTGGCGAGGGCGTCGAAGCCGTCCTCGGCCAGGATGACCTGGCACCCGGCCTGCGTGAGGAAGATCTCCGCGCTGCGGCGGATGGTGTTCGAATCGTCGATCACCATCACCTTCACGCCGGCCAGGCTGGCGGTATCGCTCAAGGTCGAGCCCCTTTTTTCCGGCCTCGCGCGGGACTGGGCGGCGTGCCGGCCGCCTGCGCCGAGGCAGGCGCTCATTCTAAGCGTGTCCAGAAAGCGGAAGCTATCCGGGATTCGTGGGTTCGGCCAATTATTTAACGCACTTTCTGAAGTGTGCAATAGGTCCGAACGCGTGCGCGCCGCGGCGGTTCTGGCGGCGCTTCGGGGCCCCCGAAAAGGGGTCGGCGGGCGGGCGTGGAGCGGTGTTGCGGAGGTCGTCGGGCGCGGCGTGCGCGATCAGATCTCGACCATCTCGAAATCGTCCTTGCGCGCGCCGCACTCCGGGCAGGTCCAGTTGATGGGCACGTCCGCCCAGCGCGTACCCGGCGCCAACCCCTCCTCGGGCAACCCGGCGGCCTCGTCGTAGATGAACCCGCAGATGAGGCACATCCAGGTCTGGTAGGTCTGAGCGGTTTCCGTCATTGAAATAAGGGCTTGGGTGGTGGGCCGGAGGGCTAAAATCGGGCCGGATCATACCGTGCGGTCCGACCACTGGCCAGCACGGGAGCAGGGCCCTTCGCATGAATCCCTTTCCGCGCGGCCTCTACGCCCTCACGCCCGACCTGGACGACGCGGGTCTGCTCGCCGCGCGGGTGGCCGCGGCCCTGCGCGGCGGCGCCACCGCCGTCCAGTACCGGAACAAGGCGGCGCCCGCAGCGGTGCGGCGGCGCCAGGCCGAGGCGCTCGTCGGCCTCTGCCGCGCCGCGGCCGTGCCGCTGATCGTGAACGACGACGTCGAGCTCGCCTGCGCGGTGGGCGCGGACGGCGCGCACCTCGGCGCCGGGGACGGCGACCTCGCGGCCGCCCGCGCGCGCCTGGGGCCCGGCCGCATCCTGGGAGCCTCGTGCTATAACCGCCTGGACCTCGCGCAGGCGGCGGTGGCGGCGGGCGCCGACTACGTCGCGTTCGGCGCGGCGTTCGCGTCCGCCACCAAGCCGGGCGCGGTGCGCGCTCCGCTCGAGCTCTATCGCACGGCGCGGCGCGCGCTGGCGGCGCGGATCGTGGCGATCGGCGGCATCACGGTGGCGAACGCGCCGGCGCTGGTGACGGCCGGCGTGGACGCGCTGGCGGTCATCACCGCGCTGTTCGACGCGGACGACGTCGCGCGCCGCGCACGCGAGTTCCAATCCCTCTTCTCGAGGATCGAGTCGCCATGAGTCGCAACGAAGAGCTGTTCGCGCGCGCGCAGACGCGCATCCCGGGCGGGGTCAACTCGCCGGTGCGGGCGTTCCGCGCCGTCGGCGGCACGCCGCGCTTCTTCGTCCGCGGCGAGGGTCCGTTCTTCTGGGACGCGGACGGGAAGCGCTACATCGACTACGTCGGCTCCTGGGGGCCGCTCATCCTCGGCCACGCGCATCCCCGGGTGGTCGAGGCGGTGCGCAGCCGCGCGCTGCAGGGCCTGTCGTTCGGCGCGCCGACCGAGCTCGAGATCGAGCTGGCGGAGCTGCTGTGCAAGGCGCTGCCGGGCATGGAGATGGTGCGCCTCGTCTCCTCCGGCACCGAGGCGACGATGACCGCGCTGCGGCTCGCGCGCGGGTTCACCGGGCGGCCGAAGATCGTCAAGTTCGAGGGCTGCTACCACGGCCACGGCGACGCGCTGCTCGTGAAGGCCGGCTCCGGCGCGCTCACGCTCGGCAATCCCAGCTCCGCGGGGGTCACCCCGGAGACCGCGACCCACACGATGGTGCTCGGCTACAACGACGTCGGTCAGCTCGAGGACGCCTTCCGCCGCCACGGCGGCGAGATCGCAGGCGTGATCGTCGAGCCGGTCGCCGGGAACATGAACCTCGTGCCGGGCACGCGCGACTTCCTCGGCGCGCTGCGCGCGCTGTGCACGAAGCACGGCGCGGTGCTGATCTTCGACGAGGTGATGACCGGCTTTCGCGTCGGCGCGCAGGGCGCGCAGGGGTTGTACGGCATCACCCCGGACCTGACGACGCTCGGCAAGGTGATCGGCGGCGGCATGCCGGTCGGCGCATTCGGCGGCCGCAGGGACATCATGGGGAAGATCGCGCCGCTCGGGCCCGTGTACCAGGCCGGAACGCTGTCCGGCAACCCGGTGGCGGTCGCGGCCGGGCTGGCGACGCTCGAGCTCGTGCTCGCGCCCGGGTTCTTCGCGCGGCTGGAAGGCGCGACGCGGCGGCTGGTCGACGGGCTCAACGCGGCCGCGCGCGCGCGCGGCGCCGCGTTCTCGGCCGCGCACGTCGGCGGCATGTTCGGCGTGTTCTTCCGCGCGCGGCCGCCGCAGTCGTTCGCCGAGGTGATGGAGAGCGACAAGGAGGCGTTCAACCGCTTCTTCCACGCCATGCTGGAGGAGGGCGTGTACTACGCGCCCTCCGCGTACGAGGCGGGGTTCGTGTCCGCGGCCCACGGCGAGGCCGAGATCGCGCACACCATCGCGGCGGCCGAGCGCTTCTTCGCGCGCTGAGGCGCGCGGCCGCGCCTACTTCTTCAGCGCATCGCGGATCTCGCGCAGCAGCTTCACGTCCTCGGGCTCGGCGGCCGGCGCTTCCGGCGCCTCGGCCTTGAGCTTGTTGATCCACTTCACCATGATGAAGATGATCCAGGCGAGGATGATGAAGTAGAGGACGATGGTGATGAAGTTCCCGTACGCGAACACCGGCACGCCGGCCTTCTTCACCGCGTCCAGGGTGAGCGGGGTGCCGGCCGGGATGTCCTTCAGCGCCACGAAGTAGTTGGAGAAGTCGAGCCCGCCGGTCACGCGGCCGACGAGCGGCATGATGAGGTCGTTCACGACCGAGTCGACGATCTTGCCGAAGGCGGCGCCGATGATCACGCCGACGGCGAGATCCATCACGTTGCCCTTCATCGCGAAGCTCTTGAACTCCTGCAGCATGGACATGCGGTGTTCCCCCTTTGCCGGTGTATGAAGAGCGGTTGCCGCGCGATTGTAGCCAAGGGGCCGCCCGGCAGTCGCCCGGCCGGCCGCCCGCTACAGCAGGAACAGGGTGGCGAGCCCGAGGAAGATGAAGAAGCCGATCGTGTCGGTGGCGAAGGTGAGCAGCACCGACGAGCCGACCGCGGGGTCGCGCCCCGCGCGCCAGCGCAGGAGCGGCACGAGCATGCCGACGCTCGCGCCCACCAGCAGGTTGAGCACCATCGCCGCCCACATGACCGCGCCGAGGCCGAGGCGCCCGGAAATCGAGTAGGCGAACCCGCCCGCGATGAGCCCGCCGGCGAGCCCGATCAGCGCCGCGGTGGTGAGCTCCTTGCGCAGCAGCCGGCGCACGTTGTCGGCCTGGATCTGGCCGAGGGCGAGCGCGCGGATGATCAGCGTCATCGTCTGGTTGCCCGAGTTGCCGGCGATGCCGGCGACGATCGACATGAGGAACGCGAGCACCACGATCTGGCTCACCGTGCCCTCGAAGCGCGAGGCGACCCAGGCCGCGCACGAGGCGGTGAAGAGGTTGAGCAGCAGCCACGGCGCGCGGTTGCGCACGCTCGCCCAGACCGGCGAGAACACGTCCTCCTCCTCGCGCAGGCCCGCCTTGGAGAGCTGCTCGGCCTCGCTCTTCGCGCGGATGAAGTCGACCACCGCGTCGACCGTCACCCGCCCGAGGAGCTTGCCCGCCTGGTCGATCACCGCCGCCGAGACCAGGTTGTAGCGCTCGAAGGCCTGCGCCCCGTCCTGCGCCTTGTCGTCCGGATAGAGCGTCACGAACTCCGTGGCCATCACGTCGCCCACCTGCGTCTCGAGATCGGTCACGACCAGGCGCGCGATCGGCAGCACGCCCTTCAGCTGCTGCTCGCGGTCCACCACGAACAGCTGGTCGGTGTGGTCGGGCAGCTCGGCGAGGCGGCGCAGGTACCGGGTCACCACCTCGAGCGTGACGTCCTCGCGCACGCTCACGACGTCGAAGTCCATGAGCGCGCCGACGGCGTCCTCGGGATAGGACATCGCGGCGCGCAGCTGCTCGCGCTCCTCGACCGGCAGCGCGCGGAAGACGTCCTGGATGACCTCGTCGGGGAGGTCCGGCGCGAGCTCGGCGATCTCGTCGGTGTCGAGCGTCTCGACCGCGGCGACGAGCTCGTCGGAGTCCATCGTCCGGATGAGCGACTCGCGCACCGGCTCCGAGAGCTCGAGCAGGATCTCGCCGTCGCGCTCGGCCTTGACGAGGTCCCAGACGGTGAGGCGCTCGTCGATCGGCAGCGCCTCGAGGATGTAGGCGATGTCGGCCGGGTGGATCTCGTCGAGCCGCCCGCGCAGCTCGGCGAGGTGCGCCTTGTGCGCCGCGCTCCCGGCGCGGTCGCGGTCCTGCGCGGGCGGGCGGTCGAGCGGGTCCTCGACCAGCCGCTGGCGACGCAGCAGCTCGCGGACCGCTTCGAGGTCCTGCTGCAGGTCTTCGAGTTCCTTGCGCTCGATCGTCGCGGGCATCGTCGCTCTGCGCTCGGGCTGCGTCCCTGCGTCGACACGCTTGTGTGAGCGCCCGCTCGCGCGGGTCGAAGCATAACGCCCGCCTGTATGATTGCGCAGGAAAATGACCGCTCGAGCACGCGTCGCCGGCCGCGCGCGACCGCCGCTACTCGCGCCGGGCGTGCGCCCGCGGGAAGTCGCGGCGTGGGCGATGTACGACTTCGCCAACTCCGGCTACACCACCGTCGTCATCACCGCGGTCTTCAACGCCTACTTCGTCGCGGTGGTCGCGGGCGACGCGCCGTGGGCGACGCTCGCTTGGACGCTCACGCTCGCGGTCTCCTACGCCGCGGTGATGGTGACCGCCCCGGTCCTGGGCGCGTACGCCGACCGCCACGCCGCCAAGCGGCGGCTGCTCGTCGCCTCGACCCTCGGCTGCGTCGCGGCGACCGCGGCGCTCGCGCTGGCGGGACCGGGCGCGCTCGCGCTCACCTGCGTGCTGGTGGCGGTTTCGAACTTCTTCTTCTCGACCGGGGAGAACCTGATCGCCGCCTTCCTGCCCGAGCTCGCGAAGGGCAAGGCGCTCGGCAAGGTGTCGGGCTGGGGCTGGGGGCTCGGCTATCTCGGCGGGCTCGTCGCGCTCGGCGCGTCGCTCGCGTACGTGACGGCGGCGCAGGCGCGCGGCGAGAGCGCCGCGCAGTTCGTGCCGGTCACCATGCTCCTCACGGCGGCGATCTTCCTCATCGCGAGCCTGCCGACCCTCGTCTGGCTGCGCGAACGGGCCGAGCCGCGGCCGGCGCCTGGCACCGGGCTCGTGGCCGAGGCGCTCGGTCGGGTGGCCGACACGCTCCGGCACGCGCGCGCGTTCCAGGACCTCGGGCGCTTCCTCGTGTGCCTGGTCTGCTACCAGGCGGGCGTGCAGGCGGTGGTCGCGCTCGCCGCGATCTACGCGCAGCAGGCGATGGGCTTCACGACCCGGGACTCCATCACGCTGATCCTGGCGGTCAACGTCACCGCCGCGCTCGGGGCGCTCGCGTTCGGGCAGGTGCAGGACCGGCTCGGTCACGTCCGCACGATCGCCCTGACGCTGGCGGGCTGGATCGCGACCGTGGTGCTCGCGTGGTGGGCGACGGACCGCGCGACGTTCTGGGTGGCGGCGAACCTCGCCGGCCTGAGCCTGGGCGCCTCGCAGTCCGCGGGCCGGGCGCTCGTCGGCTACCTCAGCCCGCGCGACCGGCGCGCCGAGTTCTTCGGCCTGTGGGGCCTCGCGGTGAAGCTCTCGTCCATCCTGGGGCCGGTGACCTACGGGCTGGCGAGCTGGCTCACGCGCGGCGACCACCGGCTCGCGATGCTGACCACCGGGGCCTATTTCGTCGCCGGGCTGGCGCTGCTCGCCGGCGTCGATCCGCGGCGCGGGCGCAGGGCGGCGCTGCGCGCCGCTAGAGCCAGCGCTTGAAGCGGAAGTACGCGAGCATCACGACGACGACCAGCGCCATCCCGGCGAGCGAGATCCAGAACCCGCCCGGCGAGTGCAGGCCGGGGATGAACTCGAAGTTCATGCCGAAGATCCCGGTGATGAGGGTGAGCGGCATGAAGGTGGCGGTGATGATCGTCAGCAGGCGCATGATCTCGGCCGTGCGGTAGGCGGTGGACGCGAAGTAGAGCTGCACCGCCGACTCGCCCTGGCCCTCGATCGTGCGCGCGTGGTGCAGCACGCGCTCGATGTGCTCGACCAGGTCGGCGAGCCGCACCTGCAGGGCGGTGCCGATGTCGGCGATGCGGTAGTCGCGCCACTCCTGGATGGCGTCGCGCTGCTCCTCGCACAGGTGCTGCAGCTTGCGGATCTCGCCGCGGCTCGCGAGCAGCTGCGGCCAGTCGCGGAACGGCCGGCGCGGGTCGAGCAGGAGCGTCTGCCAGCGCTCCAGGCGCTGCGTGAGGGGCTGTCGCAGCGCGAGGTAGTGATCGACCATGGCCGAGAGCAGCCGGTGCATCAGCTCGTCGGGGTTGGCCGGGCACTTCGCCGCGGTCGCCAGGTAGCGCGTCCGGACGTGCGCGACCGAGCGGCTGTCGGGCGCGCGCACCGTCACCAGCAGCCGGTCGAGGTTGAACAGCGCCATCGGGCGCGTGACCATCTTCTCCGGGGTCGAGTCGGGCGCGAGGCCGCGGAAGATCACGAGCTCGTACTGCTCGGTGTTGTCGAAGTACGACGGGTGCGCCAGGCTGCCGGCGTCGGCGACGTGGTCGTCGAAGATGCGCACGCCGGTGAGCCGCTCGACCTCGTGCGGGAGCCGCTCGACCTCCTCGTGCGCGAGGTCGAGCCACGCGTATCCGTTCCCGGGCAGCGGCTCGTCGGCGGCCATCGCCGCGGCCGGCCGGCCGGGCTCGATCTTCCACAGATCCATCGTTCTTCTCCCCCTCTTCCCCTCTTCCCTTCTTCCCTTCTTGCCTTCTTCCCTTCTTCCCTCCCTACGTCCCCTCGCCCCTACGGCACCTGCGCCGACGGCATGCGCCCGAGGATGCGGTCCGCGTACGCCGCCAGATAGTGCGA
Organism: Betaproteobacteria bacterium; assembly: GCA_019137045.1. GTDB lineage: Bacteria > Pseudomonadota > Gammaproteobacteria > Burkholderiales > SG8-39 > JAGVSZ01. The sequence goes on along the minus strand of JAGVSZ010000438.1, from coordinate 6,707 downwards.
GCCCCGATTGCGGTCGTAGAACCGCGGCCGCGGCAGCATCGCCGCGAGCCGCGCCGCCTGGGCCGGGGTGAGCTGCGCCGCGCTCACGCCGTAGTGGTGACGCGCAGCGGCTTCCGCGCCGAACACGCCCTCGCCCCACTCGGCGACGTTCAGGTAGAGCTCCAGGATGCGGCGCTTGCTCATCGTCTGTTCGAGCATCAGGGTGATGAGGGCCTCCTGCCCCTTGCGCACGAAGCTCCGGTCGCCGGAGAGGAAGAGATTCTTGGCGAGCTGCTGGCTGATGGTGGATCCGCCGGCGACCGGCTTGCCGCGCTGCTGGTTCTTCTCGAGCGCGCGCTGGATGCCCTCCCAGTCGAAGCCCTCGTGGTCGAGGAACCGGGCATCCTCCGCCGCCACGACTGCGCGCTTCAGGTTGGGGGAGATGCGGTCGTAGGGCACCCACTGGTGCTTCAGCTGGGCTTTGGGCTGCCTCGCGCGCAGCTCGTCCAGCCGCCGCTCCATGAAGTTCGTGGTCTTCGGATCGTAGCTCGACCAGTACAGCACCCAGCCGAAGAACCACGCCTGCACGAGGACGAACGCGAGCGCGAGCCCGCCCAGCCCGTAGACGAGGCCCCTCCCGATCCAGGTGAAGACCTTCACTCGGCCCGCTGCCCCGGCAAGGGGTTGGCGCCCGCTATTCGTTGTACAGCTTGTCGCCGGGCGCGAACGTCCAGGTGCGGGTGATCACCAGGATGTCGGTGTCGCGCCTGATCTCGGGCGGGAACGGCGCGTAGGGCGCGGCGAGGCGGACGATCTTCAGCGCCGCCTCGTTGAGGACCTTGTGCTCCGAGGGCCGGTCGACCTGGATCTCGTCGATCGAGCCGTCCGGCTTGAGCGCGACGGTGAGGCGCAGGCTTCCGTACGCGCGGCCGCGCGCGCTCTCCGGGTAGTTGAGGTTGCCGATGCGCTCGACCTTGCGCCGCCACCCTTCCACGTACATGGCGAAGCGCGATTCGGCGGCGCGCGCGCCGACGAAGTGCTTGCGCGGCCGTTTGTTGTACTCGTCGACCTGGCGCGCGATCTGCGCCTCCATGCGCGCGAGCGCGAGCGCCGAGTTCATCAGGTCCGCGCCCGAGAGCGGCGCGGGCGCGTCGGGCGCCGGGGCGGGCTTCGCCTCCTCGGCCGGAACGGCCGCGCGCGCCTGCGCGAGCTGGGTCATGAGCTGGCGCTGTTTCGCCTCGAGGACCTCGGCGCGCTTGCGGGCGCGCTTCGTGTCGTCGCCGCGCGCCACCTCGCGCGTGACCGGCAGCGGCGTGCGGGCGCGCCGGTCGGCGTCGGTGTTGCCGCCCGCGTCGAGGTTGGCCTGCGCGAGCGCGTCCGGCGCGACCGGGCGCGTCGGCGAGCGGCTGTTCACCAGCACCACGTCCAGGGTCTGCGGCGGCGTGCGCAGGCGGGCGGCGTCCGGAAACCCGAAGCGCATCGCCAGCACCGCCCCGTGCAGGACGATCGATGCCGCGAGGGCGGTGCCGAAGAGCGGCGTGAGCACGCGCCCGGGCGGGCCGGCGAGCGCGCCGCGAAAGCCCCCGTACGGGGCGTCGGAGTAGACCAGCAATCCGACCTCTAGTTCCTATGAATCAATAAGTTGCGCTTTATATCTCAGGTGGCTTCTCGTTCTTCTTGAGCCCCTTATAGACGCAGCGCACATGGGTGTCAACGAGATCCACCTGCGCGACCTCGACTTCGACCGTCGTTCCGGGGGAAAGCTCCGGCAGGGAGGGCACGCGCACGAAGAGCGGGAGATGCGCGAGCTTGACGAGGTTCTCGCGCACCACCACGGCGGCGGAGGTCTCGACCCCTTCCTGCAGCAGCCAGCGCAGGCACCAATAGTGCTCCATCTGCCGCTGGAATTCGTCCAGGGCGGCGTACGTCACCTCGAAGTCGCGCACGACGGCGAGCAGGTCCGCCGACTTGCGCCCGAAGGGCGGCGGCTCCCCGCGCAGGCACGCGAGCAGCTGCCACTGGTTCACGAGGTCCACGTACCGCCGCAGGGGCGAGCTCGACCACGCGTAGTGCGAGACGCCGAGGCCCTGGTGCTCGGCGGCGACCGTGGTCATGCGCACCTTGCCGTCGCCCTGGGCGCGATAGATCGCCGCGACCGCGCGCTCGTCGAGCACCTTGCCCCACGAGCGGTTGACGAGAATCATGAGCTCGGCGACGAGCTTGTCGAGCGGCGAGCCGCGCTTGCGCTCGGTGATCGTCACGCGGTCGTCCGCGACGTGAAAGCTGTACTCCGGACGCTCGACCTGGCTGCCGGACTTGCCGCGCCCGCCCTCGAGCACGAGCGCGAGCCGGTGGAGGAGCTCGAGCTCGGCGGCGAAGGGCATGCCGGCGGCGGGGCGGCCGTCGGCGAGCGCGTCGTTCAGCAGCTCGACCTCGTGGTGGCGCAGGTTCGCGGCGATCGGCACGAGCTCGATGCGCGTCTCCTCGCCGCGCACCGCGAGCGTCGCCGGGTCGACGTCGAGGTAGAGCGACACCGCCGCGCGCGGACCGTCCTGGATGAGCGAGAAGCGCTCCACCGCGGCCGGAGGCAGCATCGTGATCTTGGCGCCCGGCATGTAGGCGCTGGAGAGCCGCTCGCGCGCGATGCGGTCGATCTCCGAGCCGGGCGCGAACCCGAGCCCGGGGGCCGCGATGTGCACGCCGACGCGCACCAGATCGCCGGCGCGGCGCGTGACCGAGAGCGCATCGTCGATCTCGGTCGTGCTCGCGTCGTCGAGGCTGAACGCCGCCACCTCGGCGAGCGGCAGGCCGGCCGGCACCGCCGGCGGGGCGACCGCGGGAAACCCCGTGCCGCCGGGGTAGCGCTCGAACAGGAAGCGGCCGAGGTGGTAGTCGTGGGTGGACGGCAGCGCGCCGCAGCGCTCGACGAGGCGCGCCGGCGACAGGCCGAGCGACGCGCACGCCTGCTCGAACGCCTTCGTCTCGATGCGGTTGCGATCCGGCCGGTACAGGAGCTGCGGCAGCAGCGGGCGCAGCGCCTCCGGCAGGCTGAAGCGCTCGAGCTCGGCGACCCAGGCGTCGATCTGCGCCTGCTGCTGGCGCTTGCGCTCCACGCCCGCGAGGGCGGCCTGGAGCGTTTCCGGCGGCGCGGCGCGAAAGCGGCCCTTGCCCTTGCGGTGGAAGTACATCGGCGCCGAATGCAGCCGGACCAGGAGGGCGGCCGCATCGAGCGCGCCCGGCGCGCGGCCGTGGTACTCGCGCGCGAGGTCGAGGAAATCGAACTCGGCCTGTCCGCACGCCTGCCACAGGAAGTCCACGTCGATCCCCGCCGCGGCCGCCTCGGCCCGCTCGAGAAACGTGTCGAGGTGCGCGTCCTCGAAGCGCAGCAGCACGTTGGCGGCCTTGATCTTGGCGCGCCTGCCGTGCGGCGCTTCGACGTGCAGCGACGCGGCGTGCTCGGCGAGCACGGAGGCGACCTTGAACGCGCCGGTTTCCTCGTACAGGACGTTCATCGGGTCCGGCCGCGCGGCGCGCGGCTCACGCCTCGCCGAGGCCGGCGAACGCCAGGATGAGGGGCAGGTGCCCTGCGAAGCTCCGCAGCGTGTGGTCGCCGCCCGGGACGATCACCTGCCGCGCCCCCGCGTACTTGGCCACCGCCTCGCGGTAGTCGAGCACCTCGTCGCCGGTCTCGACGATCAGGAGATAGCGCTCGGGGTGCACCGCCGCGACGTCGAGCCGGCGCCAGGCGTCGAGATGGGCGCGCGTGAGCTCGTACTCCGCGCCGGTGTAGAGGTTGCGCTGGAGGCCGAGGTAGCTCTCCAGGTCGCGGCCGGGGCGCACCGCGGGATTCAGCAGCACCGCGCGCACGGCGAGCCGCTCGGCGAGGTGCGTGGCGTAGAACCCGCCGAGCGAGCTGCCGACCAGCGTCGCGCCCGCCGCCTGCGCCGCGAGCGTGCGCTCGACCAGCGCGATGGCCGCGTCGGGATGATGCGGGAGCGCGGGGCAGACGAAGCGCGCGCCCAGCCCGCGCTCCTCCATGTAGCGGCGCATGAGCTGCGCCTTGTGCGATTGCGGGGCGCTGTTGAAGCCGTGCAGGTAGACGATCGTCACGGGGCGGGCGCGCCGAGACGGTCGAGGAGCCGCTGGTGGATGCCGCCGAACCCGCCGTTCGACATCACCAGCACGTGGTCGCCCGCGCGCGCCTCGCGCGCGATCGCCTCGACGAGCGCGTCCAGGTCGGCGTGGCAGGTCGCGCGCGCCCCGAGCGGGGCGAGCGCGCCCTGCGCGTCCCAGCCGATGCCGTCGGTGAAGCAGAACACCCGGTCGGCCGCCGCGAGGCTCGCCGCGAGCGCCTCCTTCATCACCCCGAGCTTCATCGTGTTCGAGCGCGGCTCGAGCACGGCGAGAATGCGCGCCGCGCCGGCACCTTGGCGCAGCCCGGCGAGCGTGGTGCGGATCGCGGTGGGGTGATGGGCGAAGTCGTCGTAGACGGTCACGCCGCGCACGACCCCGCGCGTCTCCATGCGCCGCCTGACCCCGCCGAAGCGGCTGAGCGCCGCGGCCGCGGCCGGCGGGGAAACGCCCGCGTGGCGCGCGGCCGCGATCGCCGCGAGGGCGTTGGCGCGGTTGTGCTCGCCGCCGAGGTCCCACTCGACGCGCCCGGCCGGCGCCCCGCCCCACAGCACCTCGAAGGCGGCGCCCGGCAGCGGCCGCGCCGACCAGCCCGCGGGCACGTCGAAGCGCTCGAGCTCCGACCAGCAGCCGCGCGCGAGCACGCGCGCGAGCGCCGCGTCGGCGCCGTTGGCGATCACGCGCGCCGAGCGCGGCAGCGTGCGCACGAAGTGATGGAACTGGGTCTCGATCGCGCCGAGGTCGGGAAAGATGTCCGCGTGGTCGAACTCGAGGTTGTTCAGCACCGCGGTGCGCGCGCGGTAGTGGACGAACTTGGAGCGCTTGTCGAAGAACGCGGTGTCGTACTCGTCGGCCTCGAGCGCGAAGTACGGGCCCGCGGAGGACCGCGCCGACACGCCGAAGTCGTTCGGCACCCCGCCGATCAGGAACCCGGGGCGCTTGCCGTCGCGCTCCAGGATCCAGGCGAGCATCGCCGTCGTGGTCGTCTTGCCGTGCGTGCCGGCGACGGCGAGCACGTGCCTGCCCGCGAGCACGTGCTCGGCGAGCCACTGCGGGCCGGACGCGTACCGCTCGCCGCGGTCGAGGATCGCCTCCATCAGCGGGTTGCCGCGCGTGACCACGTTGCCGATCACCCACAGGTCGGGCGCGAACGCGACCTGGTCGGCGCCGAAGCCCTCGACCACGTCGATGCCGTGCGCGGCGAGCTGCGTGCTCATCGGCGGGTAGACGTTCGCGTCGCAGCCGGTCACGCGGTGGCCGGCGTCGCGCGCCAGCAGCGCGATGCCGCCCATGAACGTGCCGCAGATCCCGAGTATGTGCAGGTGCATGCGGGGCGGATTGTAAGCGGTCGTTGGGCGCAATCCCCTGCGGTATCATCGGCGCCGGAACACGCAACGCGCGCGCCACGATGGCTCGGGAGACGAGGACGAAGCAGTCGCAGATGCGCGCGCGGATCGCGGCCGCCGCCGCCCGCCTGATGGCCGAGGACGGCGTCGACGACTTCGCGCTCGCGAAGCGCAAGGCCGCGCGCCAGCTCGGGGCCGTCGACACGCAGTCGCTGCCCGCCAACGACGAAGTGGAGGCGGAGCTGCGCGCCTACCAGGCGCTGTACCAGGGCGAGGAGCAGCGCGCGCGCGTGCGCGCGCTGCGCGCGGTGGCGCTCGCGGCGATGCGCACGCTCGCCGCGTTCCGCCCCTACCTGGCCGGACCGGTGCTGAAGGGCACCGCCGGGCGGTACGCCGACGTCGACCTCCAGCTCTTCACCGACGACCTCAAGTCGGTGGAGCTCTTCCTGCTCAACCGGAACGTCCCCTACGAGGTGTCCGAAGCGCACCATTATTGCGGCGACGAGGCCCGGGCGGTGCCGATCCTGCGCATCGACTGGGACGACGTGCCGGTGAACCTGGCCGTCTACGCCGCCAAGGACGAGCGCGCCGCGTTGAAGGCGACCCCCACGGGGCGGCCCATCGAGCGGGCCGGGATTCCGGCGGTCTCGGGACTTCTCGATGCGGCTGACTAAGCCGCTGCGTGCGGCGCTGATCGCCGGCGCGGCGGCCCTGGCGCTCGCGGCCGGGATGATCGTGCACCTGAAGTGGCGGTCCGGCACCGCCGATCCCGCGGCAGTGTCAGCGCTTACTTTGGCGCAATTCCAGGATTTGTCAGGACGATCCGGCGCTATCAGGGACTGGCATGGGCACGTGGTGATCGTCAATTTCTGGGCGAGCTGGTGTCCGCCCTGCCGCGAGGAGATTCCCGGCCTCATCAGCATCAATCGCGAATTTGCAGCGAAAGGCGTTCAAGTTGTCGGGATCGCCGTCGATTCGGCGGAGAACGCGCGAACTTCTGCGGCCGAGCTGAAAATCGACTACCCGATCCTGGTCGCGGGGATCGAAGTCATTGATCTGACGCGGAAGCTCGGCAACCGGGTCGGGGCATTGCCGTTCACGGTGGTGCTGAATCGCGAAGGTCAGGTCATCGCGAGCCACCTCGGCCTCATCTCGGAAGCCCAGCTCGCCCGCATCGTCACCCCTTACAGCCGCTAAAAGTCTCGAATTCCGGCGATCTGGCCGCGAGCGATTCGACAACCGACGCGATCT
>JAGVSZ010000064.1 GCA_019137045.1 Betaproteobacteria bacterium | reverse complement strand
GGCGCGACCACGACCGCGGCGTGCTGCAGGTAGGGCCGCGTGTCGGGCACGCGCCCGGTCACGGCCACGGCGGGATCGCGCGCGAGCGCCTGCACCGCGGGCAGGGGGTTCATGCCGACGACGTGGAACCGGGCGCGCGGGTGCGCGCGCAGGACTGCCGGAAGAACCGCGGACGCGAACCAGCACGCCGCGTCGACGTTCGGCCAGTAGTCCATCGCGCCGGTGAACACCACCGGCAGCTCGTCGCGCGCGAACGGCCGCGGCAGGGCCGCGTCGGGTGCGAAGTGCGCGCCGTCCACGCCGTTCGCGACGACGTGCACGCGGGCCGCGGCGCCGGGGGCGCGCGCGGCGAACAGCGCCTTCTCGGCCGCGGTCACCAGCAGGCTGGCGTCGAACGCGCCGGCCGCGGCCGCCTCGAAGCGCAGCAGCCGGTCGGCCTCGCGCCGATAGACCCACGCCGCCGGCCCGCGCCGCCCGGCGGCGTACTGGCGCCACTTCTCGGAGTCCACGTCCACCAGGTCCAGCACCCGCCGCATGCCGGCGTGCGCCAGCACGTACTGCGCCATCGCGGCGGAGAACACGAAGCCGCGCCGGATCCCCTCGCGCGCGACCGTCGCGTCCACCCACCGCTGCAGCGCGGCGGAGCGGTAGTACGGCAGGGTCAGCGCCTCGCCGGTCGCGAAGCCGGCGAGGCTCGCGATGCGGCGCCGGCGCGGCGCGAGGGGCAGCGCGCAGACGTCCGCGCACAGCGCCTGCAGCGCGGCCACGTGCCGCCGGTCCGCCGGGTCGTCCACGAACGTGCCGAGGAAGACGCGGTGGCGCGCCGCCAGGTGCCGCAGCAGGTGGAAGGAGCGGATCTTGTCGCCCTTGTCGGGCGGGTACGGAATGCGGTGGGCGAGGAAGAGGAGCGGTTCCATCGCCCTACCCCAGCCCGCGCACGATGTGCGGCCCGAGCGCGTTCGCCACCGGCAGCGGCAGCCGCCGCCAGAGCGCGATCATCGCTTTGTACTTGGGGTTCGACGGGTTGTGCTGCGGCACCGCGCCGCCCTTGCGCAGCGCGAACTCGTAGTGCAGCGGCGCCGGCTCGAAGCCCCAGTTCTTCTTGAAGGCGAACGACCCGGTGTCGCGCTTGCTCCGCCCGTAGTCGAACACGCGCAGGCCGCGCTCGCACGCGCGCCGCATCAGCTCCCAGTACTTGAAGTCGTTCGCCGCCAGCTCGCGCGCCGCGACCGCGTCGCCGGCGTAATACGGCAGCACCTCGTCGCGGAAGTAGAAGCTGAGCACGCTCGACACCGGCGCGCCGGCGGGGTCGAGCACGGTGAGCACCTCGACGTCGCGCCCGAAGACGCGCCCGAGCGCCTCGAAGTAGCGCCTGGGCATCGGCGGCGAGCCGTGCCGGTGCATGTTGTCCGCGTAGAGCGCGAAGAAGCGGTCGACCGTCGAATCGATCTCGCTCTTCAGGCCGCGCGCGAGGCCCTTGCGCACCATCGCGCGCTGCTTGCGCGGGATGGCGAGCAGGTTCGCCTCCGGGTCGGGCAGGAGCTCCCTGCGGAAGGTGACGTACAGATCCTGGCGCGGCCAGCCGGGCTCGCGCGCCGCGCGGTTGCGCAGCTCGAGGTGGTCGACGCCGAGCTCGTCGGCGAGCGCGCGCGCGGCCGCGTGCAGCGCGGGCACCGCCGCCGGGTCGGTCGCCGCGACCCCGCCGTACACGCAGAAGGGCAGCGACGCGAGCGCGTGGCCGAAGAGCCGGCTCTTCACCTCGCCGAGCGGCAGCACGCCGACGAGCGCCCCGTCGCGCTCGGCGAGGAGGTAGTGCGCGCGGTGGCGGAACACCGACTCGAGGATCTCGCGCCACCCCGCGCGGTGGAAGAACGTGGCCTCCGGGCAGCGCTCGACGAACGCGTCCCAGCGGGCGAGGTCGTCCGTGCCCGCGCGGCGCACGCGCAGCGCGCCGCTCGCGGCGCCCGGGGGCAGCTCGGCCGCGCTGAGCTGCATCACGCCGCCGCGCCGAGGAACACGCGGTCCACCCGGTCCCAGTGGAAGTCGCGCAGCAGCCGGCGCAGCCGGTGCTCGGTCCGGCGCAGGTTGAGGTAATGGCGCACGCGCGTCTTCACGCCCGCACCCTTCACGCGCGGCTGGTCGGGGTCGAGCTCCCAGGGGTGGAAGTAGAAGATCGCGGGCTGCTCGTCCTTCTCGTTCACGCGCCTGATCGACCACTTCGACACGCCGTAGGGCAGCAGGCGGAAGTAGCCGCCCCCGCCCGCGGGGAAGTTGCGGTCGAGGAAGCGCGTGGTGGTGATGGGCAGCTCGAGCAGGTCGGGGCGCGAGCGGTAGGCGAAGCGCGGCGCGTCCGGCACGCCGTAGTGGTCGTGGCGGATCGGGTAGATGCTCGAGCTGTAGCGGTAGCCCGCCGCGCGGATGCAGTCGTGCGCCCACTCGGTGTCCGCGCCGATCGAGAAGCTCGGCGCGCGGTAGCCGCGCACCGCCACCCCGGCGACGTCCTCGAGGATCGCCTTCGCGAGCTGGATGTCGGCGTGGAACGCGTCGCGCTCGAGCTCGTTCACCCGGTCGTGCGCGTAGCCGTGGCTCGCGATCTCGTGCCCGGCCGCGGCGATGCGCCGCACCGCCTGCGGGTAGCGCTCGGCGATCCAGCCGAGGGTGAAGAAGGTGGCGTGCGCGTCGGCCTCGTCGAGCAGCGCGAGGATGCGGTCGACGTTGCGCTCGACCCGGCACGGCGTCTCGTCCCACCGCGCGCGCGGGAACCAGGGCGCGAGCGCCCACACCTGGAAGTAGTCCTCGACGTCCACGGTGAGGGCGTTGACGACGACGCGGCGGGCCTTGATCGGGGCGCGCACGGCCTCACGCCCCCTGCTTCACGCCGCGCGCGGCGAGCCACGCGCCGAGGTGCGCCGCGATGCGCCCGGCCGCGTGCCCGTCCCACAGCTCCGGCGCGCGGCCGCGCTTGCCGCCGCCGGCGAGGATCTCGTCCACGAGCCGCAGCGTCAACGCGCGGTCGCGGTCGACGATCGTGTTCGTGCCCTCGTCGACGGTGATCGGGCGCTCGGTGCTCGCGCGCATCGTCAGGCACGGCACGCCGAGCGCGGTGGTCTCCTCCTGCACGCCGCCGGAGTCGGTGAGGACGACCGCCGCCTGCGCCATCAGGCCGAGCATCTCGAGGTAGCCCTGCGGCGGCAGCACGGCGATCGCCGCGGTCTCGAGCAGCGCGCTCAGGCCGAACCGCTCGACGTTGCCGCGCGTGCGCGGGTGCAGCGCGCAGACGAGCGGCAGCTTGCCGGCGGCCGCGCGCAGGATCTCGAGGCACTCGCGCAGCGTCTCCGGGCGATCGACGTTGGCCGGGCGGTGCAGCGTGACCACGCCGAACGCGCGGCCCGCGCGCACGAACTGCGCGTCGAGGCCGGCGCGCGCGAGGGTCTCCCGCGGCGGGACGACGCGCGCGAGGTTCGCGCGCAGCGAGTCGATCATGACGTTGCCGGCGAAGACGATGCGCTCCGCGGGGATGCCCTCGCGCGCGAGGTTGCCCGCGGCCGAGCGCTCCGTCGTGTAGAGCAGGTCGGAGATCTGGTCGGTGAGGACGCGATTGATCTCCTCGGGCATGGCGCGGTCGAAGCTGCGCAGGCCGGCCTCCACGTGCACCACCGGCACGTGCTTCTTGACCGCGACCAGGCCGCACGCGAGCGTGGAGTTGACGTCGCCCACGACCAGCACCGCGGAGGGCCGGAACTCGTCCACGATCGGCTCGAAGCGCCGCATGATCTCCGCGGTCTGGACCGCGTGCGTGCCGGAGCCCACCTCGAGGTTGAGGTCCGGGGCCGGCAGGCGCAGGTCGGCGAAGAGCCGGTCGCTCATCGACGCGTCGTAGTGCTGGCCGGTGTGCACCAGCACCGCGCGCGGCAGCTCGGGCGCGCGCGCGAACGCGGCCAGCAGCGGCGCCATCTTCATGAAGTTCGGCCGCGCGCCGACGACGCACAGCACCGGCCCGGCCAGCGCGGGGTTCGCGCCCATCGCCGCCGCCTCAGCCCTTGCGCGCGCCGCGCGCCTGGTTCTCGCGCTCGATCAGCGTGTGCACCAGGCCCACCGTGGAGTGCAGCAGCCGCTCCAGGCGGGTCACGCGCTCCTCGAGCTTCGCGAAGTCCGACTCCGTCGCGCGGATCTGGCCGATCGGGACCGGCAGGTTGACCGCCGGCGCGGCCGCCGCCGCGGGCGCGTTCGGGTTGGTCACCGTCTCGGGGCCGAGCTCCCGCTGGATCTCGTTCGCCACCGCGCGCACGTCGGCGGCGGCGAGCTGGTGCTTCTCGCCGAGGTACCCGGCGAGCAGCACCCGGTTGCAGATCAGGTTCACCCGCCGCGGGATGCCGCCGGAGGCGGCGAAGATCGCCTCGAAGGCGCCGGCGTCGAGCGCCGGGTCGCCGCTCCAGCCGACGTGCTTGAGCCGGTGCTCGATGTAGGCCTGGGTCTCGGGGCGGTCCATCGGCCCGAGGTGGTAGGAGGCGATCACGCGCTGGCGCAGCTGCTGGAGCTGCCCGCTGTGCAGCACCTGGCGCAGCTCCGGCTGCCCGACGAGGAAGCTCTGCAGGAGCGCGCGGTTCTCGAGCTGGAAGTTCGACAGCATGCGCAGCTCCTCGACCGCGCGCGCGGTCAGGTTCTGCGCCTCGTCCACCACCAGCAGCGCGCGCTTGCGCTCGGGCACCAGCGAGACGAAGAACGCCTCCAGGTTGGCGAGGAGCTGGGCCTTGTCGGGCGTGCGCGCGGGCACGCCGAAGGCGGTGGCCACCGCCTTGAGCAGGTCCTCGGCGTCGAGCTGCGTGGTGACGATCTGCGCGGCCACGACCTTGTTCGGGTCGAGGCGCTTGAGGAGGCTGCGCACCAGCGTGGTCTTGCCCGCCCCGACCTCGCCCGTGACGACGATGAAGCCCTCGCTCTGGTACAGGCCGTACTGCAGGTACGCGTACGCGCGCGCGTGGCCGCGGCTCGCGAAGAAGAACTCCGGGTCGGGGTTGAGCTGAAAGGGCTTCCCGTTCAGCCCGTAGAAGGCTTCGTACATCGCTGCGCTTTCAGAAGCGGTGGTTGAGGCCGACGTACACCGTGAAGGCGGTGTAGTCGTTCGTGACGTCGGAGTCGAAGTCGGTGTAGGTGAGGCCGGTGACGCCGTCGGTCTTCGGGCTGAGCTGCGTCCCGGCCGACACGAGGAAGGCGTTGGTGGTCGATTTTCCGGCGAGCGGCGCGGTCGCCACCGTCTCGTAGCGCGTCGCGGTCGCGTTCAGGCTGGTGAAGGGCGTCAGCTGGTGGCTGTACGTGATCGCCCCGCCGCGCTGGGTGTTGTTCTGGCCGAAGCTGAGCTGCGGAGGCAGCGCGGCGCCGGTGCCGCCCGAGATCGCCTCCTGCTTGCGGTTGTACACGGTGAACGCGGTCGAGTTGCGCACGCCGACTAGCGTGAAGGTCGCCGACACCTGCTCGTACAGGATCACCTGCTGGATGTAGTAGTTGAGCGGGCTCTGCAGCGTCGCGGGCAGGCCGCTGGTGGCGAGGAACTGCTGCACCGCCTGCGCGCGCTGGACCGGGTCGGGGATCCGGGTGGTGAAGAGGGCATTGAGCAGCCCGGCGATGTTGCCGCCCGCCGGCGCCGCGAAGAGCTGCTGCGGGTAGGTCGAGATGTCGCGCGAGGCGTTGACGTCGAACGCGGTGAACGGGTTGCGGTGCGTGACCTGGGCGAGGTAGGACGACCCGAAGAAGCGCTCCTGCCAGTTGCCCTTGACCAGCGTGCGCTCGGTCGGCCGCCACTCGCCGCCGCCGCCGTAGACGATGTTGTCCGACTGCGTCAGGTAGTAGTTGTTCCACTCGTAGCCGCCGATCGCGTACACGAGCACCTGCGGGTCGGGGCGCCAGTTGAGGTAGCCGCGCACGATCTCGCTGCTCGTGTTCCGCTCCTGCTCCTTGAAGGACGTGGTCGTCGCCGACGCGTCGGCGCTCCACCCGAAGGTGCGGATGGGCGAGTCGAGCCGGCCGGACCACACCTGCGTGAACGACGAGGTCGATCCCGGCGCGTTCTGCACCTGGCCGAGGTTGCTCCAGATGCTGTCGCTGCGCAGGAGGTAGGTGGTGCCGCCCGGGAACACGCCGCGGATGTACGGGCTCAGCCGGAACCCGACGGACGTGTAGCGGTTGTTCGTGACGCCGATGTTGCTCGCGGGCGTGGGCGCGAACGGCGAGAGGTACGACTGGCTGACGTTGGCGGCGCCCTCGATGAAGAAGAACTTCTCGATCGCCTCGACGCTACCGAGCAGGTTCGCGTTGACGAAGATGTTCTGGCTGCCGGAGTTCGTGTTGTAGTCGCCGGCG
>JAGVSZ010000397.1 GCA_019137045.1 Betaproteobacteria bacterium | reverse complement strand
GTCGACCAGAACTATCCGACCGAGATCGGCGGGAAGAAGCTCGACAACTACATCGCCTGGATCGCGCAGACCTTCCTGGTCTCGCTCGCGACGCTGCCGGCGGCGAGCGCGCCGGCCGGGCTCACCGCGTCGCGGCTGCCGGTCGGCCTGCAGATCGTCGGGCCGCGGTTCGCCGAGCCGCGGATCCTGGCGTGCGCGAAGTTCGTCGAGCGGGTCAACCCGCTCGGGTGGGCGCCGCACGCGGCGTAAAGGGCTACCCCGAGACCTTCTGCGTAGCGGGCAGCAGCCGGGCGGCGGGAAAGCGCGCGCGAAAGACGCTGCCCCTCCCGGGTGTGCTCTCGATCGCGAGCGCAGCCTCGTGGCGCGCGAGGGCGTGCTTGACGATCGCCAGCCCGAGGCCGGTGCCGCCCGACTCGCGCGAGCGCCCGTGGTCCACGCGATAGAAGCGCTCGGTGAGGCGCGGGATATGCTCGGGTTCGATCCCGATCCCGGTGTCCTCGACCGAGAACTCCGCGCCGGCCCGCGCGGCGCGCCACGCGATGCGAATCTCGCCCCCTTCGGGCGTGTAGCGGACCGCGTTGGTGACCAGGTTGGCGAAGGCGCTCGCCAGCTCGCTCTCCGCGCCCGCGAGGTCCGCGTCGCCGGAGATCTCGAGCGCGATCCGGTGCCGGCCGCCGGAGAGCGCCTCGGCCTCCGCCCGGACGCGCTCGAGGAGCGCTCGCACCGCCACCCGCGCCTCGGGCGGCGGCGGCGCGTGCTCCAGCGTCGAGAGCGCGAGCAGATCCTCGATGAGGCGCGCCATGCGCTCTGCCTGCGGGCGCATGAGATTGAGGTAGTCGCGCACGCGCTGCGGCTCGAGCTTGCGTTCGCCGATCGTCTCGAGGAAGCCGGTGAGGACGGTGAGCGGCGTGCGCAGCTCGTGCGAGACGTTGGCGACGAAATCGCGCCGCATCGCCTCGAGCCGCTCCTCGCCGGTCACGTCGTGCGAGAGGAGCAGCCAAGCGTTCTCGTCGAAGGCGACCAGCTGCACCGACAGCGTACGCGCCTCGGCGCCGGCAGCGCGCAGCCGCAGCAGCTCCGAGGGGTTGCGCCGCTGCAGGTACTCGATGAACTCGGGCTGGCGAACGAAGTTGGCGATCGGCTCGCCGCGGTCGCGCTCCGGGTCGATGCCGAGATGCGCCCGCGCGGCCGCATTGCACCACTCGACGCGCAGCGCCGGGTCGAGCGTGGTCACGCCGTAGGGAAGCGCCTGCGCCGCGCGGCGCGTGCGCACGATCAGACGCGCGAGCCGGCGCCGCTCGCCCGCGGCCGAGCGCCGGTGGCGCTCGAGCAGGTTGAACACTTCGCCCCAGGCCCCTCGCGCCTCGGGTGCATCGGGCAGCCGCGATCTTGCCGCCCAGCGGCGCAGCCGCGCGAACTCGCGCAGCTGGCGGGCGAGGGCATACGCGAGCCCCGCGACCGCCAGCGCGAGGACGACTTCGAGCCCGGTCACGACCCGCCGCCCGCGCGCAGGACGTAGCCGCTACCGCGCACCGTCCGGATCAGCGCGTCGTGCCCGCTCGGCTCGAGCGCCTGCCGCAGCCGCCGGATGTGCACGTCCACGGTGCGCTCCTCGACGACGACGTCGTCGCCCCACACGCGGTCGAGCAGCTGCGAGCGCGAGTGCACCCGGTTCGGATGGGTCATGAGGAAATGCAGCAGCCGGAACTCGGTGGGACCCAGCTCCAGGGGCCGTCCCCTTCCGGCCACGGTATGTGCACCGGGGTCGAGCTTGAGGCCGTCGAGCTCGATCGGCGCGTCGTCGAGGTGCGGGGAGCGCCGGCGCAGCACCGCCCGGATGCGCGCCAGGAGCTCGCGCGGCGAGAACGGCTTGGTGAGGTAGTCGTCGGCGCCGGCGTCGAGCGCCGCGACCTTGGCCTCTTCGCCCGCGCGCGCGGTGAGGAAGATGATCGGAACGCCGCGCGTGCGATCGTCGGCGCGCAGACGCCTGGCGAGCGCGAGGCCCGACTGGTCGGGAAGCATCCAGTCGAGGAGCACCATGTCGGGGAGGGTCTCGCGCAGCTGCCGCAGCGCCTCCTCGGCGCTCGCCGCCCGCAGCACGGCGTAGCCGGCGAGCTCCAAGTTCACCGCGACGAGCTCCAGGATCGCCGGCTCGTCCTCGACGACCAACACCGTGACCGACATCACTCCTTTGCGACCTCCCGGTCCACTTCGGCGGGCGGGCTGTGCCGCACGTCGGTTCCCCTGACGATGTAGATGACCTGCTCGGCGAGGTTCTTTGCGTGGTCGCCGATGCGCTCGATCGCCTTCGCCACCCACACGATCTCGAGCGCGGTGGAGATGGTACGCGGATCCCCCATCATGTAAGTGATTAGGCTGCGCAGCACCGAGCGGAACTCGTCGTCGATCGCCGCGTCTTCCTTGACGACGTCGGCGCAGGGTCCGGCATCCAGCCGCGCGAAGGCGTCGAGCGCCTGGCGCAGCATGCGCACCGCGATCTGCGCGGCGTGGCGGATG
This sequence comes from Betaproteobacteria bacterium, assembly GCA_019137045.1. Lineage (GTDB taxonomy): Bacteria > Pseudomonadota > Gammaproteobacteria > Burkholderiales > SG8-39 > JAGVSZ01. The sequence continues at coordinate 3,849 of JAGVSZ010000397.1, read as the reverse complement.
GCCGGGAAGCGCTGCGCGAACGGCCCCCCGCCTTCCTCGTGGATGCGTTTGGCCATGCGCGCGATCTTCTCCGCCTCGTCGCCGATGCGCTCGAGGTCGGTGACGATCTTGCTGACCGCCATGATGAGCCGCAGGTCGCTCGCCGCGGGCTGGCGCTTCACCACGATGTGGCTGCAGGCGCCGTCGATCGCGACCTCGTGGGCGTTCACGCGCCGGTCGTTCTCGATCACCCGTTCGATGAGCGCGGCGTCCCCGCTCGCGTAAGCGTCGATTGCGGCGAGGATCTGCGCCTCGACCAGGCCGCCCATCTCGAGCACGCGCGTGCGCGTGGCGTCTAGATCGGCCTCGAACTGTTTGGAGAGGTGCTCGGTCGCCCCCATTGCCGGCCTCCTAGCCGAACCTTCCCGTGATGTAGTCCTCGGTCTGCTTGTGCCGCGGCTTGATGAACAGCTCGTCGGTGCGGCCGAACTCGATCAGTTCACCGAGGTACATGTAGGCGGTGTAGTCCGACACCCGCGCCGCCTGCTGCATGTTGTGGGTGACGATGAGGACCGTCACCCGCTTCTTCAGCTCGGCGATCAGCTCCTCGATGCTGGTGGTGGCGATCGGATCGAGCGCCGAGGTGGGTTCGTCGAAGAGCAGCAGCTCGGGGTCTGTGGCGAGCGCGCGGGCGATGCACAGGCGCTGCTGCTGACCACCCGAGAGATTGAAGGCGGGCTGGGCGAGGCGGTCCTTCACCTCGTTCCACAGTGCGGCGCCGCGCAACGCCGCCTCCACCTTGTCCTCCAGCGCGCGCCGCGAGCGCTCGCCGCGCACCCGCAGGCCGTAGGCGACGTTCTCGAAGATCGACTTGGGGAAGGGATTGGGCTTCTGGAACACCATCGACAGGCGCATGCGCACCTCGATCGGGTCGACCTGCGGTGCGAGCAGGTTCGCGTCGTCCGGGTAGAGCCGGATCTCGCCCTCGTAGCGGTTGCCGGGGTAGAGATCGTGCATGCGGTTGAAGCAGCGCAGGAACGTGGACTTGCCGCAGCCCGAGGGTCCGATGAGCGCGGTGACGCGATGCTCGTGCACCACGAGACTCAGGTCCTTGAGGGCGCGGAACTCGCCGTAGTAGAAGCTCAGGCCCCGCGCCTCCGCCTTGGGGGCGGAGGGCGCAGCCCCGGCGCGGGTCTCGACGGCAGTTGCAAGCGATAGTGCGGGCACGGTCACCACCTCATTCTCGCGCGCAGCCGGTGGCGGAGCCAGATCGCCAGGCCGTTCATCGCGAGCGTCATCAGCACGAGCACCAGCCCCGCGGCCGCGGCGTTGGCGTGGAACGCCGCCTGCGGGCGCGAGGTCCAGTTGAAGATCTGGATCGGCATCACCGTGAAGGGGGATCGCAGCCACTCGAAGCTGAGCCAGGGGAACTCCGGCGTCACCGGCGCGGGCGGCAGCAGGGCGATGAAAGTGAGCGCGCCGATGGTGATGACCGGCGCCGTTTCGCCGATCGCGCGCGCGAGCCCGATGATGATTCCGGTGAGGATGCCGGGCGACGAATACGGCAGGATGTGGCCCGAAACCATCTGCCAGCGCGTCGCGCCCAGCGCGTAGGCGCCCTCGCGGATACCCTGCGGGATCGTCCGGATCGCCTCGCGCGTGGCGACGATCACCACCGGCAGGATGAGCAGCGCGAGCGTGAGCCCGGCGGCGGCGATGCTCTGTCCCAGGCCGAACTGCTGGACGAACAGGCCGAGGGCGAGCAGCCCGTAGACGATCGAGGGCACGCCCGCGAGGTTGGTGATGTTGATCTCGATCAGGTCGGCGAGCCAGCCGCGACGCGCGTATTCCTCCAGGTAGACGCCGGCGGCGACGCCCAGCGGCACCGCGACCGCGGCGGTGACGAGCATGACCAGCGCGGAGCCGACCAGGGCGGAGAGGATCCCCGCCTGGTCGGCGTGGCGCGAGGGAAACCCGGTGAGGAACTGCCACGAGAGGCGCGGCGCCCCGCTCACCAGCATGTCGAAGAAGAGCGCCGCGAAAGCGAACGCGGCGATGCCGAGCGCGAGGATGCCGAGCGCCGCGAACAGAACGTCCCCGCGCCTGTGCAGCGCGATGAGCGCGCGCAGCTCCGCCGCGCTGTGCTCGCGCATCAGTAGGCCTCCCGGTACTTCCTGCGCAGGACGTGGCCGAGCACGTTGCAGGCGAGCGTGAAGAGCAGCAGCGTGAGGCCGGCGGCGAAGATCGTCTGGTAGCCGATCGAGCCGTGCGGCAGGTCGCCGAGCGCCACCTGCACGATGTAGGCGGTGATCGTCGCCGCCGGCTCGAGCGGGTTGAGGGTGAGGTTCGGCTGCATGCCCGCGGCGACCGCCAGGATCATGGTCTCGCCGACTGCGCGCGAGATGCCCAGAATGTAGGCCGACGCGATGCCCGAGAACGCCGCCGGCACGACGATCTTGGCCGCGGTCTGGAACCGCGTCGCCCCCATTGCATAGGAGCCTTCGCGCAGGCTCATCGGCACGGCGCGCATCGCGTCCTCCGCGAGCGAGCTGACGTAGGGCACGATCATGATCCCCATCACGATGCCGGCCGAGAGCAGGTTGAAACCCGGCAGCGCCGGGTAGAACCACTGCAGCAGCGGGGTCACGAACAGCAGCGCGAAATAGCCGTAGACGATGGTCGGAATGCCGCCGAGGAGCTCGAGCAGCGGCTTGGCCACCTCGCGCACCCGGAAGGGGGCGAACTCCGCGAGATACATCGCGATGACGGTGCCCATCGGGATCGCGATCGCGAGCGCGATCGCCGAGCTGACGAGCGTTCCCGAGAGCAGCACCACGATCCCGAAGTGCGCGTCGGCGAAGAGCGGTGTCCACTGCCGATCGGTGAGGAACTGCCAGAGCGGCACGTGCTGGAAGAAGACGACCGATTCCTTGACCAGGATGTAGACGATGCCGAGCGTGGTGGCGATCGTCGCCAGCGCCGCGGCGAGGAGCGCCGCCTCGATCAGGCGCTCGCGCCAGAAGCGCAAGCGGCGCGGCCCGGTCCGGGTCGCGCCGAGCGTGAGTGCGGCGGTGGTCAGAGCGCTGCCTCGCGCGCCAGCAATTCGTCGATCGTGACACCCGCCTCGGCGGCGCCGCCGAAGACCGTGCCTTTGCGGCCCTTGAGGACGTGTTCCCAGGAGGCTTTGTAGGCCCGCTCGGGCAACGGCACGTACTTCACTTCCGCGGCGAGCTGCGGGCCGTGCTGCATGTAGTAGCCGACGAACTCCTTGACCTCGGGCCTGGCGAGCGCCGCGGCCCTCACGTAGATGAAGATCGGGCGCGCGAGCGGCGAGTAGGTGCCTTCCAGCACCGACTCCATGGACGGTGCCACCGGCTGTCCCTTCTCGTTGACGATCGGCACCGCCCTGAGCTTGTCCTTGTTCTCGATGTAGTAGGCGTAGCCGAAATAGCCCAGGCCGTTCGCGTCGCGCGCGACGCCTTGCACCAGCACGTTGTCGTCCTCCGACGCAGTGAAATCCCCGCGCGCGGACTTGGACTTGCCGACCACCGCCTCGGTGAAATAGTCGAACGTGCCCGAATCCGCCCCGGGGCCGAAGAGCTTGAACGCCGCGTCCGGCCACTGCGGGTTCACCTGCCGCCACGTCGTGACCTTGCCCTGTGCGGCCGGCTCCCACATCTTCTTCAGCTCCGCGACGGTGAGCTGCTTGACGAAGCCGTTCTTCGGGTTGACGACCACCGTGAGCGCGTCGAACGCCACCGGGAGCTCGAAGTACTCGATGCCCGCGACCCGACACACTTCCATCTCGCGCTTGAGGATCGGCCGCGAGGCGTTGGCGACGTCGATCTCGCCGCGGCAGAACTTCTTGAA
>JAGVSZ010000110.1 GCA_019137045.1 Betaproteobacteria bacterium | reverse complement strand
GGGGGCGGGCTCGCATCGGACCCGCCGCCCCCGCCGCCGAGGCAGGCGGCGAGCGCGAAGGCCGGGAGCAGGGCGGCGATGGTGCGGGCGCGGCGCATGGCGGGCTCCTGCGGAGCGCCGTGCTATGACGGCGTCATTTATGACGCTAGCATAGATGCGGCGCGCGCGGAAGCGCGAGCCGCCGGGCGGGCGCGGCGCCGGCGGCGCGCGCCTCAGAGCAGGACGCGCTCGATGCCGCCGCGGTTGGCGCGCGCCACGTACTCGGCGAGCCAGTTCGGGCCGAGGACGTGGCGCGCGATCTCGACCACGACGTAGTCGGCCGCAGTCCCGGCGTCGTCGCGGTAGCGCGCGAGGCCCTGCAGGCACGAGGGGCAGGAGGTGAGCACCTTCAGCTCGCCGGCGAACCCGTCGGCGCGCAGCCGTGCCGCGCCCGCGCGCATCTCCTCCTCCTTGCGGAAGCGGACCTGCGTGGACACGTCCGGGCGCGCGACCGCGAGCGTCCCCGCCTCGCCGCAGCAGCGCTCGTTCGGCTGCACCGCGGCGCCGAGCAGCCCGCTCACCACGTCGAGCGGCCGCCGGGTCTTGATCGGCGTGTGGCAGGGGTCGTGATACATGTAGCGCACGCCCTGCACGCCGTCGAGCTGCACGCCCTTCTCGAGCAGGTACTCGTGGATGTCGAGCAGGCGGCAGCCGGGGAAGATGCGGTCGAACTCGTACTTCTCGAGCTGGTCCATGCACGTCCCGCACGACACCACCACGGTCCTGATGTCGAGGTAGTTCAGCGTGTTCGCGACGCGGTGGAAGAGCACGCGGTTGTCGGTCGTGATCCGGCGCCCCTTCTCGTCGTCCCCCGCCGCGCGCTGCGGATACCCGCAGCAGAGGTACCCCGGCGGCAGCACGCACTGGGCCCCGACGTGGAAGAGCATGGCCTGCGTCGCCAGCCCGACCTGGCTGAAGAGGCGCTCGGAGCCGCAGCCGGGGAAGTAGAACACCGCGTCGGACTCCTCGGACGCGCGCGCCGGGTCGCGGATGACCGGCACGATGCGCGGGTCCTCGAGGCCGAGCAGCGCGCGCGCGGTCCGCTTCGGCAGCCCGCCGGGCATCGGCTTGTTGATGAAGTGGATCACCTGCGCCGCGGGCGCCGGGCGGCCGACCGTGGACGGGGGCTGGCGGGTCGACTGCCGGGTGACCCGGAGCGGCTGCGCGATCCGGTGCGCGAGCCGCTGCGCGCGATAGCCCCACTCGATCATCGCCTTGCGCGCCAGCTTGACCGTCATCGGGTCGGTGGCGTTGAGGAAGAACATCGAGGCCGCGGTGCCGGGGTTGAAGCGCTTGCGGCCCTGCTCGCGCAGGAGGTTGCGCATCGCGATCGTCACGTCGCCGAAGTCGATGTCCACCGGGCAGGGGTTCGCGCACTTGTGGCAGACGGTGCAGTGGTCGGCGAGGTCGCCGAACTCGTCGAAGTGGCGCAGGCTGACGCCGCGGCGCGTCTGCTCCTCGTACAGGAACGCCTCGATCAGGAGCGAGGCGCCGAGGATCTTGTTGCGCGGGCTGTACAGCAGGTTCGCGCGCGGCACGTGGGTGGCGCACACCGGCTTGCACTTGCCGCAGCGCAGGCAGTCCTTGATCGAGCCGGCGATGCGGCCGACCGCCGAGGCCTCCAGGATCAGCGACTCCGCGCCGATCAGGTTGAACGACGGCGTGTACGCGCCGCGCAGGTCGCCGCCGGCGAGCAGCTTGCCGCGGTTGAAGCGGCCCTCCGGGTCGACGGCCTGCTTGTAGGCGCGGAACGCCTCGATCTCCGCCGGTTCGAGGAACTCGAGCTTGGTGATGCCGATGCCGTGCTCGCCCGAGATCACGCCGCCGAGCGACTTCGCGAGCGCCATGATGCGCGCCACCGCGGCGTTCGCCTCCTGCAGCATGCCGTAGTCGTCCGAGTTCACCGGGATGTTGGTGTGCACGTTGCCGTCGCCCGCGTGCATGTGCAGCGCGACGAACACCCGGCTCTTCAGCACGCGCCGGTGCACCCCGTCCAGTCCCTCCACGATGCGGCGGAACGGCAGCCCGTCGAAGAGCCGCGCGAGCTCCGCGCGCACCTCGTCCTTCCACGACACGCGCAGCGCGTGGTTCTGCACCAGGGCGAAGATGGTCAGCTCGCCGGCGCCGAGTGCCGCGAGCGCGGGCACGAACTCGCGCCGCGCGTCGGCCACCGGGGTGTCCAGGTGCTCGAGCAGGTAGCGCCAGCGCGTGCGCGCGCGCGCGACGAGCGCCCGCGCCTGGGCGGGGCGCTCGCCGAGCAGCTCCGCGGCGGGGAGCTTCTCGTCGTGCTGGTAGAGCGGCAGCGTGCCGGCGAGGTACTCGTCGAGCGCGTCCAGCAGGCGCAGCTTGTTGGCGATGGACAGCTCGATGTTGATGCGCTCGACCCCGTCGGAGTAGTCGCCCAGGCGGTCGAGCGGGATGACGACGTCTTCGTTGATCTTGAACGCGTTGGTGTGCTTGGCGATCGCCGCGGTGCGCGCGCGGTCGAGCCAGAACTTGCGCCGCGTCTCGGCCGACACCGCCACGAACCCCTCGCCGCCGCGGGCGTTGGCGAGCCGCACCACCTCGGAGCTCGCGCGGGCGACCTCGGCGTCGTCGTCGCCGACGATGTCGCCGATGAGCACCATCTTCGGCCGCCCGGCGTGCTTCGCCTTGGTCGCGTACCCGACCGCCTTCAGGTAGCGGTCGTCGAGGTGCTCCAGCCCGGCGAGCGTCGCGCGCGGGTGCGCGTCGAGGTACGCCTTGATCTCCACGATCGCCGGGACCGAGTCGCGCACCTGGCCGAAGAACTCCAGGCACACGGTGCGGATCGCCCGCGGCATCGTGTGCAGGATGAAGCGCGCCGAGGTGATGATCCCGTCGCAGCCCTCCTTCTGCACCCCGGGCAGGCCGGCGAGGAACTTGTCGGTGACGTCCTTGCCGAGCCCGAGCTTGCGGAACTGCCGGCCGGGAATCTCGAGCACGGCCGGCTCGCCCTCCGGCGTGCGGCCGTCGGTGCGGAACCGCCGGATCGCGAAGCGCGCCGTCTCCGCGTCGTGGATCTTTCCCAGGTTGTGGCCGACGCGGGTGACTTCGAGGAGGCGGCCGTCGGGATCGACCATCCGCCACGACGCGAGGTTGTCGAGCGCGGTGCCCCAGAGGACCGCTTTCTTGCCGCCCGCGTTCATCGCGACGTTCCCGCCGATGCACGAGGCGTCCGCCGAGGTCGGATCGACCGCGAACACGTGGCCGGCGGCCTCGGCCGCGTCCATCACGCGCCGCGTCACCACGCCCGCGCCGCACCGCACCGTCGGCACCGTGCCCGCCACCCCCGGCAGCGCGACGTGCTCGACCGGGCCGAGCGCGTCGAGCTTCTCGGTGTTGATCACCGCCGCGCGCGGGGTGAGGGGAATCGCGCCCCCGGTGTACCCGGTGCCGCCGCCGCGCGGGATGATCGTGAGCCCGAGCGCGATGCAGTCGCGCACCACCGCCGCGACCTCCTCCTCGGTGTCGGGCGCGACGACGACGAAGGGGACCTCGACGCGCCAGTCGGTCGCGTCGGTGACGTGCGCGACGCGCGCGAGACCGTCGAACTGGACGTTGTCGCGCCGCGTGCTGCGCGCGAGCCGGCGCAGCGCGCGGCGGCGCAGGTCGATGGTCTCGTCGAACCCGCGCTCGAACGCCTCCACCGCCGCGCGCGCGCGCTCGAGCAGGAAGCCGACCTTCGCGTCGCGCGCCGCGTGCTGCGCGCGCACGGCCGGGTCGGCCGCGCCGTCCGCTTCGCCCGCGTACGCCGCGCGGCGCTTGTCGATCTCCGCCAGCCGGTGATGCAGCGCCCCGATCAGCGCCGCGCGCCGGCGCGGGTTCTCGATCAGGTCGTCCTGGAGGTAGGGGTTGCGCTCGACCACCCAGATGTCGCCGAGGACCTCGTACAGCATGCGGGCGGAGCGCCCGGTGCGCCGCTCCGAGCGCAGGGCGAGGAGCGCGTCCCACGCCGCCGCGCCGAGCAGGCGGATGACGATCTCGCGGTCGGAGAAGGACGTGTAGTTGTAGGGGATCTCGCGCAGGCGCGCGGGACCCGGGTCGACCTCGACCTCTCGCGACGCGGCCTGCATGAGCATGTGGCCGATTCTACCTTTGCACCGCAGCATGGCGGCGCGCGGCGCGCGCGGACGCTAGCCGGCCGGCTGGTCGGCGAAGACGTCGCGGTAGCTCGCGTAGAAGCTCGCGTAGAGCGTCGGCAGCAGGACCACCACGACCGCGAGCGCAACGACCGACATCATGCCGCCGGCCGCCTGCGAGCCGCGGGCGGCGACCGCGAGGAGCGCGAACGCGACGCCGGGCGCGACGCCGGCGAGGAGGGCGGCGGCGATGCCGTAGACGAGGAAGGCGCGCCAGTTGCGCAGGCTGGCGAAGAAGCTGAAGAAGAGCGCCTTCGGCGCCGGCATGCCGTGCCACGCGACGAGCACCGGCGCGAACCAGAACGCCATGATCACCGGCACGAACAGCACGAACGCGGCGGCCGCGGCGGTGGCCATCGCGCCGGCGCTCGCCTCGTCGCGCGGCACCGCCTTGCCGGCGAGCATCCAGCGCATGAGCAGCCCGTCGTCGAAGAGCCGGCTCGCGACGAGGATGCCGACGATCGCGAGCAGGTAGGCGCCGCCGAGCGCCGCGAGCGCGCCCGGGCGCAGGCGGAACCCTGCGAACAGCAGCTTCGGCTCGAGCGGCCGCCCGCGCTCGAGCTCGCGGCACATCGCCATGAAGCTGACCGCGAAGGCCGGCGTGGCCATCATCACCGCCACCAGGCCCACGTAGGGCACGAGGCCCACGACGCTCACCAGCATCCAGTAGGAGACGGCGACCAGGATCCAGGCGAGCGGCGCGCGCTGGAAGAAACCGAACCCGCGCTGCAGCCAGCGCCAGCCGTTGGCAGGGGGGACGACCACCATGGCGGCGCGGCGCTCAAGCCACCCAGGGCAGGTCGTCCGCGTCCCGGATCCGCCGCTCCAGGATGCGGCGGAAGTGTTCCGGGTCGTGGGCGTGGACGAGCTCCCCGGGGCGCGGCAGGTGGAAGTCGTGCAGGCGCGAGAGCCAGAAGCGCAGGCTCGCCGCGCGCAGCATCGCCGGCCAGGCGCCGCGCTCGAGCGCGCCGAACGGGCGCGTCGCGTGGTACGCGCCGAGCAGCGCCGCGGCGCGCGCGCGGTCGATCCCGCCGTCGCGCTCGACGCACCAGTCGTTGAGCACGACCGCGACGTCGAAGAGCCACGCGTCCACGCCGGCGAAGTAGAAGTCGATGAGCCCGCCGACGCGCCCGTCTTCCCACAGCACGTTGTCGCGGAAGAGGTCGGCGTGGATCGGCCCGCGCGGCAGGTCCCGGAAGCGGTAGCGCGACTGGAAGGCGAGCTCGTCCCGCAGCCGCCGCTGCGCGTCCTCGTCGAGGAAGGGCGCGACGAGCGGGGCGGTCGCGCGCCACCAGCGCGGCCCGCGCGGGTTGTCGAGCGCGCCCGCGAACGACGCGCCCGCGAGGTGCATGCGCGCGAGGATGGCGCCCAGCGCCGCGCAGTGCGCCGGGGCGGGCGCGGCGACCGGCTGGCCGGGCAGGCGCGTCACCAGCGCGGCCGGCTTGCCGTTGAGCATCGACCACAACCCCTGCTCCGCGTCCGCGACCGGCGCCGGGCAGGGAATGCCGTGGCGCGCGAGGTGGGCCATCAGCCCGAGGTAGAAGGGCAGGCTCTCCGCGGGCACGCGCTCGAACAGCGTGAGGACATAGCGTCCCCCTTCGGTCGCGACGAAGTAGTTGGTGTTCTCGATCCCGGCGGCGATGCCCTTCAGATCGACCAGGGCGCCGACCGGGTAGCGCCTCAGCCAGTCGGCGAGCTGGCCCGGCGTGACCTTGGTGTAGACCGACATCCGCCGCGGGGGTGCGCGCGGCCGCTCGGCGCGGCGCCGCTCACCATTCGAGGACCCTCCACATCGGGACGCGCAGGCCGGAATCGCCCTGCTGCCAGCCCGCCTGCGGCCCGAAGCCGGGCACCGCCTCGATCAGGTGGTACTCGGTGCCCCACTGCGTGGTGACCACCAGGTACTGCTGACCGTCGAGGGTGAGGCGCTCGACCTTCTCGCCGGGGCGGATCGTGATGCCCATGTCCGCGGCCTGCTGCGCCGGATCGACGCCCACGGGCTGCGGCGCCTCGGGCAGCGGCTCGAGGTCGGGCGGAGGCGGGGCCTGTTGGGCGCCGACCGGCAGGGCGGCGGCGAGGGCGGCTGCGGCGAGCAGGCGGCGCATGACGTTGTATTTCTCCCTGGTTCGAGCCAAGTCTAGCACTCGCCGCGCCGCGGGTTGAGGAAGGTTGCGCGCCGCGCGG
>JAGVSZ010000007.1 GCA_019137045.1 Betaproteobacteria bacterium | reverse complement strand
CGTGCTCGGGGGCCTCGCGCAGATGTACGTCACGATCATCGGCGGGCAGGCGTTTCCGCTCGAGCTCTTCCCCGGCTTCGCCGCGTCGAGCAGCTTCTTCGACGGCGTGGCGCACCGCTACGCGCCGAGCGCGCCCGAGGTCGCGCTCGGGGTCGCGGGCGTCGCCGTCGCGGGGATCCTGGTCACGCTCGGCGTGAAGCTCGTCGCGTTCCTGCCCGCACGCCTCGGCAGCGAACTCGCCGAGTCGAGGTGACGATGACGGCCTCCGCCTCCCGCCTGCTCGTCTCGGCCGCCCACAAGTCCTCGGGGAAGACCACCGTCGCCCTCGGGCTCGCCGCGGCGTTCGCGCGCCGCGGGCGCGCGGTGCAGCCCTTCAAGAAGGGCCCCGACTACATCGACCCGCTGTGGCTCGGCGCCGCGAGCGGCCGCGCCTGCCGCAACCTCGATTTCCACGTCACGCCGCGCGACGAGCTGGTGCGCGAGTTCGCGCGCCACGGCGCCGGCGCCGACGTGTGCCTGGTGGAGGGCAACAAGGGCCTCTACGACGGGCTCGACCTCCAGGGCACGAACAGCAACGCCGCGCTTGCCCGGCTCCTCGGCCTGCCGGTGGTGCTGGTGCTCGACGCCCGCGGCATGACGCGCGGGATCGCGCCGCTCATCCTCGGCTACCAGGCGTTCGACCGCTCGCTCGCGCTCGCCGGCGTGGTCCTCAACCGGCTGGGCGGCCCGCGCCACGAGGCGAAGCTGCGCGCGGTGATCGAGCACTACACCGACGTGCCGGTGCTCGGCGCGGTGCACGAGGACCCGCGGCTCGCGATCGCGGAGCGCCACCTCGGGCTGATGCCGGCGAACGAGGCCGCGGCCGCGCAGGCGCGCATCGCCGCCATCGCGTCCGCGGTCGAAGCCCAGGTGGACCTCGACCGGCTGCTGGCCGCGACGCGTGCGGAAGCGCGGCTCGCGCCGCCGGCGCCGCTCCCTGCGCGCGGCGGCGAGCGGGTGCGCATCGGCATCGCCCGCGACCGCGCGTTCGGCTTCTACTACGCCGACGACCTCGACGCGTTCGCGCGCGCGGGCGCGACGCTCGTCCCGTTCGACGCGCTGCGCGACGCGCGCCTGCCGGACGTGGACGGGCTCTTCCTCGGCGGCGGGTTCCCCGAGTGCTTCATGGCGGAGCTCGAGGCGAACGCGCCGCTGCGCGCCGCGCTGCGGCGCGCGATCGAGGCGGGGCTCCCGACCTACGCCGAGTGCGGCGGGCTGATGTACCTCGCGCGCTCGCTCGCGTGGCGCGGCGAGCGGCGCGCGATGGTGGGCGCGATCCCCGGCGACGCGGTGATGCACGAGCGGCCGGTCGGCCGCGGCTACGTGCGGCTCGCCGAGACCGCCGCGCACCCGTGGCCCGGCGGCGCGCCGGTCGCGTGCCACGAGTTCCACTACTCGAGCCTGGAGCACCTCGCGCCGGGCACCGCCTTCGCCTACCGCGTGGAGCGAGGCCACGGCACCGACGGCGCGCACGACGGCATCGTGCGCGGCAACCTGCTCGCTTCGTACGCGCACCTCCGCAGCACGGGCGCGTGCGACTGGGCCGGACGCTTCACCGCGTTCGTGCGCGGCGCGGCATTCCGGGCGCGGGCGGCATGAGCCGGCCGTGCCCGTTCACGCCGACGCCCGCCGCGAGCAAGAGCGGCACGGCGTTCGTCGCGACGGGTGAGCGCCCGCTTCCGCGGCGGCGGATCCCGCGCCGCGCGGGGCCGCCCGGGCAGCGCTCCCCGGCGGGCGCGCGGAGGCGGTCGCTTCGACTACCATCGGAGGGAATCCGCGAGACGAGGAGGCCGCGACCATGTTCAAGCGCATCGACCACATCGAGCTCGTCACCGGCCGGCTGGAGGAGACGACCCGCTTCTACACGGACGTGCTCGGGTTCGCGGTGCGCGCGCGCGACCGCGTTTCGGGGACGCCGCTCGGACCGCTCGACCTCGTGTACCTCGATCTCGGCGGGACGACGGTCGAGCTGATGTGCTATCCGGAGGCGCGGCCGGGGCCCGCGTCGCGCGGCGAGCGCCTCGGCTACCGGATGATGGCGCTCGAGGTCGAGGACATGCAGCGTGCGCTCGCTCACCTCGCCGCGCAGGGCATCGAGCCGGTGTGGGGCCCCAAGCAGCGGGAGCGGTACGCCCGGGCCGAGATCCGCGACCCGGACGGCAATCACATCGAGCTCCGGCAGTGGCTCTGACGGCGCGTCGGCGCGAGCCCGGCGCCCCGGCCGAGCGGCCGCGGACGCCGGGTCGGAACGCGAGCGCCCGCCGCCCGCGACCGAGCGTCCCGATCGCGCCGCGACACTTCGCCGCCGGAGACTAGCCGGGAAGAGCGCGCGCGCCGCAGCGCGTCGCGGCCGCGCTCACTTCGGCGCCGGACGCGGCGGCGCGGCGCGGTGCTTGACGGCGAACACCGCGGCCTCCACGCGCGAGGTCAGGTTGAGCTTGGCGAGGATGTGGCGCACGTGCAGCTTGACCGTGTCGTAGCTGATGTCGAGCGCGCGCGCGATCGCCTTGTTGGACAGCCCGCTCGCCAGGTGCTCGAGGATCTCGCGCTCGCGCGCGGTCAGCTGCGCGAGCAGGTTCTCGCGCGCGGCCGACTCGCGCCGCGGCTGCAACAGGTTCACCAGCTTCAGCGTCATCGCGGGCGCGACCACGGTCTCGCCGCGCGCGGCGCGATGGATCGCGTCGACGACGTCCTCGGGCTCCATGTCCTTCAGCAGGTAGCCGCGCGCCCCGGCCGCGAGCGCGCCGGCGAGGTCCTCCTCGGAGTCGCTCACCGTCAGCACGAGCGCGACGCCCTGCCAGCCCTCCTGCTGGAGGCGGCGCAGGAGCCCGAGGCCGCCGTGCGGCGGCATGTTCAGGTCGGCGATCACGACGTCGGGGGTGCGCGCGCGCACGAGCGCGGCCGCCTCCTCGACGCTGCCCGCGGCGCCGACGAGCTCGATGCCCGCGCGGCCGTGGATCAGCTCCGCGAGGCCCTTGCGGAAGAGCGTGTGATCGTCGGCGAGGACGACGCGGATCGAGGTGCTCATGCGGCCGCCGGCGCCGCGCGCCGGGGGAAAACGAGCTGCACGCGCGCACCCCCTTGCGGGAGGTTGGCGGTCTCGATGCGTCCGCCGAGGCGCTGCGCGCGCTCGCGCATGATCCCGATGCCGAGATGACGGGCGCGTTGCGGGTGCTCGTCGGGGGGACCGCCGGGCGCGAAGAAGCCGAGCCCGTCGTCCTCGACCGTCACCTCGATCTCGTCGCCGCGCTCGCGCAGCGCGAGCCGCGCGCGCCGCGCGCCCGAGTGGCGCGTCACGTTGGCGAGCGCCTCCTGCACGATGTGATAGACCTGCACCTCCTGGTCGGCGGTGAGCGCGAGGTCGGGCACCTCGTTCGCGAACTGGAGCGCGATGCCGGTGCGGTCGGCGAAGGTCTCCGGCAGCCGCTCGAGCGCGGGCACGAGGCCGAGCGGGTCCATGCGGCTGCGGAACTGCCCGAGCAGCTCGCGCAGGTCGCCGTAGGCGGTGTCGAGCGCCTGGCGGATGTCGCCGAGGTACTTGCCGGTGCGGTCGCGCTCGCCCGCGGCGAGCGATTCCTGCGCCACCGCGAGCCGCATCTTGATGTAGGCGAGGGTCTGGGCGAGCGAGTCGTGCACCTCGTTCGCCATGAGCTGGCGCTCGCGGGTGAGCGTCATGCGCAGGTTCTCGCGCTCGAGGCGCGCGTTCTCGAGCGCCATGCCGAGGTGCTCGCCGATCGAGCCGAAGAGCAGCGCCACCTCCTCGGGAATCGTCCCCGGCGTGGCGAGGAAGAGGTTGTAGGTGCCGAGGATGCGGCCCTGGTAGCGCAGCGGCACGACCACCATGCTGCAGCAGTCGCGGAAGTAGGGCAGGCCGGTGCGCGCGAAGCAGGGTTCCAGGCCGCGGATCTCGCGCGCCTCGCCCTCGCGCATCGCGATGCCGCATGCGCCGCAGTCGAGGTCGACGAGCCGCTCGCGCTCGGAGACTTCCGGCGGCAGCCCGACCGCGGCGACCAGGCGCAGGTGCGCGCCGCCCGAGGCGGCCACGCGCACCGCGCCGGCCGTGGCGCCGGCGAGCCGCATCATCGTCCCGAGGAAGCGGCCGAGCAGCGCCTCGATGTCGTGCTCGCCCGCGAGGCTCGTGGTGACCTCGGAGAGCACGCGCAGCGCCTGGAGCTTGTAGCTCCCGCGCGCGTCGGCGGTCTCGTGCTCGGTCGTCGCGGTCTCGGCCACCCGGGGGCGCCGGGTCGGCGGGCGGCCCGGCGCCGGGTGATTCTACTGCCGGGCGCGTGGTGTGCGCGGGCCGCCGCGCGGCGGCCCGGCGACGCTAGTGGTGCAGGATCTTCGACAGGAACTGCACCGCGCGCTCCGAGCGCGGCTTGCCGAAGAAGTCGTCGGTCTTCGCGTCCTCGACGATCTCGCCGCGGTCCATGAAGATGACGCGGTGCGCGACCTTGCGCGCGAAGCCCATCTCGTGCGTCACCACCATCATGGTCATGCCCTCGTGGGCGAGCCCGACCATGACGTCGAGCACCTCGTTGATCATCTCCGGGTCGAGCGCCGAGGTCGGCTCGTCGAACAGCATCGCGATCGGGTCCATCGACAGCGCGCGCGCGATCGCCACGCGCTGCTGCTGGCCGCCGGAGAGCTGGCCGGGGTACTTGTGCGCGTGCTCCTTCAGGCCGACGCGCTCGAGGTACTTCATGCCGCGCGCCACCGCCTCCTCGCGCGGCCGCCCGAGCACCTTCACCTGCGCGAGCGCGAGGTTGTCGGTCACGCTCATGTGCGGGAAGAGCTCGAAGTGCTGGAACACCATGCCGACGCGCGAGCGCAGCTTCGGCAGGTCGGTCCTGGGGTCGGCGACCGAGATGCCGTCGACGACGACGTCGCCCTTCTGGAAGGGCTCGAGCGCGTTCACGCACTTGATGAGCGTCGACTTGCCGGAGCCGGACGGGCCGCACACGACCACCACCTCGCCCTTGTCCACGTTCGTCGTGCAGTCCTTCAGCACCTGGAACGTCCCGTACCACTTGGAGACGTCCTTCATCTCGATCATCGCCATCGGGAGGCTCCGCTCACATCCGGCCGGGCACGGCGAGTTTCGCCTGCAGCCGCTTGACCTGGTGGGACAGGAAGAAACTGATGATGAAGTAGACCACCGCGACGAACAGGTACATCTCCACCAGCCGCCCGTCGCGCTGCGCGACCTTCGCGGCCGCGCCGAGGAAGTCGGTGATCGACAGCACGTACACGAGGGAAGTGTCCTGGAACAGGATGATCGTCTGGGTGAGCAGCACCGGCAGCATGTTGCGGAACGCCTGCGGCAGCACGACCGTGCCCATCGTCTGCCAGTAGTTGAGGCCGAGCGCGTAGCCCGCCCACACCTGGCCGCGCGGGATCGACTGGATGCCCGCGCGCATGATCTCGCAGTAGTACGCCGCCTCGAACAGGGTGAAGGTGATCACCGAGGAGAGGATCGCGCCGACCTGCACCGGCTGCTTCGCGCCGATGACCCACGCGCCGATGTAGGGCACCAGGAAGTAGAACCAGAAGATCACCAGCAGCAGCGGCACCGAGCGCATCAGGTTCACGTAGCCGCCGGCGAGCAGCGCGAGCGGCTTGACGCTCGAGAGCCGCATCATCGCGAGCGCCGTGCCGAGCACGATGCCGCCGGACATCGCCAGCACCGTCAGCGTGACGGTGAAGGTCATGCCCTCCCGGAAGAGGTACCCGGCGGAGCGCTGGATGACGTCCCAGTCGAAGCCGGCGAACACCGCGGCGCCTTCCTAGTGCCCCGCCTGCGGCGCGCCGCCGGCGGCGATCAGCCCCGGCACCGCGATCCGGCGCTCGAGCCAGCGCATGAAGAAGACCACCACGATGTTGACCAGGATGTAGATGACGGTCGCGGCGGTGAACGCCTCGAACACCTGGAAGCTGAACTCCTGCATCGCGCGCGCGCGCGCGGTGAGCTCCATCAGGCCGATCGTCAGCGCGACCGACGAGTTCTTGATGATGTTCAGGAACTCGGAGGTGAGCGGCGGCATCACGATGCGGTAGGCCTGCGGCAGCAGCACGTAGCGGTACGCCTGCGGCATCGTCAGGCCGAGCGCGGTGCCGGCCATGTTCTGCCCGCGCGGCAGCGACTGGATGCCCGCGCGCACCTGCTCGGCCACGCGCGCGGCGGTGTAGAACCCGAGGCACAGCACCGCCGGCACGTACGCCGCCCACGGCGGGGGCATCTGCTTGATCGCGGTGCCGGGACCATCTGGACCTGGCGCGGGATGTTGCGGAAGCGCTCGACGTACGCGTGGCCCCGGCGCACCGCCCACCGCAGGGGCGTGGTGCGCACGACGCCGAGGACCGAGCCGAGCGCGAGCGCGATCGCCCAGGCGGCGAACGCGGTGGCGAGCGTCCAGCCGAGGCCCGCGATCAGCCAGGACATGTAGGTTCCGGCGCCGTCGGGCGCGGGCTGCCAGAAGATGCCCCAGTTCCAGTTGTACTGCACGCGGCCTCCTCCCCGGGGCACGCGGCGAAGCTACCACGAAAAACGGCGAGGGGCCCGCAGGCCCCTCGCCGATGCGCGTCCGGGCCGCGGCCCGAAGACTACTTGTAGGCGGCCGGGTCGCCCGAGT
>JAGVSZ010000214.1 GCA_019137045.1 Betaproteobacteria bacterium | reverse complement strand
GCGACCGGGCGCCCGCGAAACGGAAGGGATCGATGGTCTCCAGCATGACCGGCTATGCCACCGTCACGCGCGAGCTCGCGCAGGGCACGCTCGCGCTCGAGCTGCGCAGCGTGAACGGGCGGTTTCTGGACGTGCAGTTCCGGATGGCCGAGGAGCTGCGGGCGGTGGAGCCCGTGCTGCGCGAGCTCGTGACCGGCGCGGTCGCCCGCGGCAAGGTCGACTGCCGGATCAACCTCGCCGCGGCGCCGCTCGCGCGCGGCGACGTGGAGCTCGGCGCGGAGGTCCTGGCGCGACTCGCCCGGCTGTCGCAGGCCGTCCGCGCCGCCATCCCGGACGCGCAGCCGCTGCGCGTGAGCGACGTGCTGCACTGGCCCGGCGTCCTGGGCGACGAGACCGCGGGCGCCGAGGCGCTGCGCAGCGCGGCGCTCGATGCGATGCGCGCCGCGCTCGACGAGCTCGCGGCGGCGCGCGCGCGCGAGGGCGAGCGCCTCGCGGCGATGATCCGCGAGCGGGTGACGCGCATCCGCGCGCGGCTCGGCGAGCTCGCGCCGCTCGTCCCGCAGGCGATCGCCGCCTACGAGGAGAAGCTCGCGGCGAAGCTGCGCGAAGCGCTCGGCGCGGGCGACGAGGACCGCATCCGCCAGGAGATCGCGGTGTTCGGCGTGCGCATCGACGTGGCCGAGGAGCTCTCGCGCCTCGCCTCCCACCTCGACGAGGTCGAGCGCGTGCTCGCCGCCGGCGGCGCGGTCGGCAAGCGGCTCGACTTCCTGATGCAGGAGCTCAACCGCGAGGCGAACACGCTCGGATCGAAGTCGGTGTCGCGCGAGCTGTCGGCCGCGGCGCTCGAGTTCAAGCTCGCGATCGAGCAGATGCGCGAGCAGGTGCAGAACCTCGAATGACCGGCTGCCTCTTCATCGTCGCCGCGCCCTCCGGGGCGGGCAAGAGCTCGCTCGTCAACGCGGTGCTCGCGCAGGATCGGCAGCTGCGGCTGTCGATCTCGTACACGACCCGCGCGCCGCGCCCCGGCGAGGCGGACGGCCGCGAGTACCACTTCGTCGACCGCGACGCCTTTCTCGCGCTGGCGGCGGCCGGGGAGTTCCTCGAGAGCGCCGAGGTGCACGGCAACTACTACGCCACGTCGCAGCGGCAGATCGAGGCCATCCGGGCGGGCGGGCACGACGCGGTGCTCGAGATCGACTGGCAGGGCGCGCAGCAGGTCCGCCGCGCCTTTCCCGACGCGATCGGCATCTTCATCCTGCCGCCGTCGCTCGCCGCGCTCCGGGAGCGGCTGGTCGCGCGCCGCCAGGACACCGAGGCGGTGATCCAGCGCCGTCTCGCCGCCGCCGAGGAAGAGATGAGCCACGCCGCGGAGTTCGATTATGCTATAATAAACAATGACTTCGAAGACGCTCGCGACGATCTGGCCGCGATCATCCGGGCGGCGCGGCTGACGCTGGCGCGGCAGGGCGCGCGGCATCCCGAGTTATTCCGCTCGCATAGGACATAATCGCGCAATCGAACGAGGAAACAGGGAAGGGTCGGGACCTTTCCCCGCCCAACCAGGCCCCCCGTGCACATCCCCCAGACCAGAGATACCTAGACAATATGGCCCGCATCACCGTCGACGACTGCCTCAAGCGCATCCCCAACCGCTTCCAGCTCACCCTGGCCGCCACCTATCGCGCGCGCCAGCTCGCCCAGGGCGGCACGCCGCTCCTCGAGAGCGTGCGCGACAAGCCCACCGTCCTCGCGCTGCGCGAGGTCGCGGCAGGAAAGGTCGGCGTGGAGATGCTGAACCGCGTTCACCAGAACTGACCGGACCCTTTGCCGCGCCGCGACCGTGACCTGATCGAAACGAAACCAGTCCCGGCGCGCGCGGGCGGTCCGGGGGCGGCGGCATGACGGCCGCGGTCGCCTCCCTCGAAGGACTGAAGCAGAGCGTCGCGGCGTACCTCAAGCCCGGCGACCTGTCGCGCCTGGAGGAGGCCTACCGCTTCAGCGACGCCGCCCACCAGGGCCAGTACCGCAAGTCCGGCGAGCCGTACATCTCGCACCCGGTCGCGGTGGCCGAGATCCTGTCCGAGTGGCAGCTCGACGCGCAGACGCTCGTCGCCGCGCTGCTGCACGACGTCCTCGAGGACACCACCGTCTCGAAGGAGGACATCAGCGCGCGCTTCGGCAAGCCGGTGTCCGAGCTCGTCGACGGGGTCTCCAAGCTCGACCGCATCGAGTTCCAGAACGCGCAGGACGCGCAGGCTGAGAACTTCCGCAAGATGCTGCTCGCGATGGCGCGCGACGTGCGCGTCATCCTGATCAAGCTCGCCGACCGCCTGCACAACATGCGCACGCTGGACGCGGTGGGCATGCACAAGCGCCACCGCGTCGCGCGCGAGACGATCGAGATCTACGCGCCGATCGCCAACCGCCTGGGCCTGGACGGGCTGTACCGCGAGCTGCTGGAGCTCGCGTTCCGCCACCTCCACCCGCTGCGCTTCCGGGTGCTGGCGAAGGCGGTGAAGTCCGCGCGCGGCAACCGCCGCGAGGTGGTGAACAAGATCCTCGAGGGCATCCGCGCGCGGCTGAAGGAGGCCGGCATCGAGGCCACGGTGAGCGGGCGCGAGAAGCACATCTTCTCCATCTACAAGAAGATGGTCGAGAAGCACCTGTCGTTCTCGGAGGTGCTCGACATCTACGGCTTCCGCGTGATCGTGAAGGACGTGCCCGCCTGCTACCTCGCGCTCGGCGCGCTGCACAGCCTGTACAAGCCGGTGCCCGGGAAGTTCAAGGACTACATCGCGATCCCGAAGGCGAACGGCTACCAGTCGCTGCACACCGCGCTCATCGGGCCGCACGGCATCCCGGTCGAGGTGCAGATCCGCACGCGCGAGATGAACCGCGTCGCCGAGACCGGCGTCGCGTCGCACTGGCTGTACAAGGAGGACGACCCGGCGACGCTGTCCGAGGTGCAGAGCCGCACGCACAAGTGGCTGCAGTCGCTGATCGAGATCCAGAACGCGAGCGGGGACTCGACCGAGTTCCTCGAGCACGTCAAGGTCGACCTCTTCCCCGACGAGGTGTACGTGTTCACGCCGCAGGGCAAGATCATGTCGCTGCCGCGCGGCGCGACCCCGGTCGACTTCGCGTATGCGGTGCACACCGACATCGGCAACCGGTGCGTGGCGGCGAAGGTGAACTACGAGCTCGTGCCGCTGCGCACCGAGCTGCGCAACGGCGACCGCGTCGAGATCGTCACCGCCGCGCACGCGCACCCGAACCCGGCGTGGCTCTCGTACGTGAAGACCGGCAAGGCGCGCTCGCAGATCCGCCACTTCCTGAAGACGATGCAGTTCGAGGAGTCGACCGCGCTCGGCGAGCGGCTGCTCGGCCAGGCGCTGCGCCACCTCGATGCCGACACCCTGAACATCACCTCGGAGCGCTGGGAGAAGCTGGTGCGCGAGTCGGGGGCGAAATCGCGCGAGGAGATCCTGGCCGACATCGGGCTCGGGAAGCGGCTCGCGGCGATCGTCGCGCGGCAGCTGCTCGCGCTCGCCGACCACGCGCCGGCCGAGGGCAAGGCGGCCGGCTCGATCGTGATCCGCGGCTCCGAGGGCATGGCGGTGCAGTTCGCCAAGTGCTGCCGGCCGATCCCCGGCGACCCGATCATCGGCTTCATCAAGAAGGGCCAGGGGCTGATGATCCACACGCACGACTGCCCGACCGCGCTCAAGGCCCGCTCCGATCCCGACAAGTGGATCGAGGTCGACTGGGCGAGCGAGACCGAGCGCACGTTCGGGGTCGGCATCCGCGTCGTCGCGGCCAACCAGCGCGGCGTGCTGGCCAAGGTCGCCGCCTCGATCGCCGACGCGGGCTCGAACATCGACAACGTGAGCATGGACGACGAGCAGGGCGTCTACACCGCCATGTACTTCACGATCGAGGTGCGCAACCGCCTGCACCTCGCGCGGCTGATGAAGACGCTGCGCCGCATTCCGGAGGTGATCCGGATCACGCGGCTCAAGGACCAGACCGGACGCTGAAGACCCCGGGCGCCCGGACGCCCGTGGTCCGCCGACCGCCGGCGCCGCCGCACCGGAGCGTTGACTGGCGCGGCCGAACGGCCGATCATTTCAGGCCTCATCTATTCAGACCTGAATATTTCCCATGACGCAGCTCGCAGGGCAGCACGCGCTGGTGACCGGAGGCGGGCGCGGCATCGGCGCTGCGATTGCGCGGGCGCTCGCGCGCGAGGGCGCGACCGTCTCGGTGCTCGGCCGCGACGCCGCGCGCCTGGCGACCCAGGTCGAGGCGCTCGGCGGCGCCGCGCGGGCGCAGGCGGTCGGCGTGGACGTGACCGACGAGGCGTCGGTGCGCAGCGCCTTCGCCGCGGTGCGCGAACGCTTCGGGCGCATCGACATTCTCGTGAACAACGCGGGCCAGGCCGAGAGCGCGCCGCTCGCGCGCACCGACCTCGCCCTGTGGCAGCGCATGCTGGCGGTGAACCTCACCGGCGTGTTCCTCTGCACGCGCGAGGCGCTCGGCGAGATGGTCAAGCGCGGGAGCGGGCGGATCGTGAACGTCGCCAGCACCGCGGGGCTGGTCGGCTATGCGTACGTCCCCGCCTACTGCGCCGCGAAGCACGGCGTGATCGGCCTCACCCGCTCGGCGGCCCTCGAGACCGCGAAGAGCGGCGTGACGGTGAACGCCGTCTGCCCGGGTTACACGGAAACCGACCTCGTCCACGACGCGATCAGGAACATCGTGACGAAGACGGGCAAGACGGAAGCCGAGGCGCGCGCGGCGCTCGTCGCGCGCAATCCCCAGGGCCGCATGATCCAGCCCGACGAGGTGGCCGCCGCGGTGGTGTGGCTGTGCCTGCCCGCCTCCGCGTCGGTCACCGGTCAGGCGCTCGCGCTCGCGGGCGGAGAGGTGATGTGACCCGCCGCCCGCCCGCCGCGGGGCCCGGTGGCGAAGGCGCCGGATGAACGACGCCGTCGCGATCCCGGTGGACCGCGAGTCCCAGGCCTCGCGCGGCGACCACGAGGCGCTGCGCCTGTGGCTGCGCCTGCTCACCTGCACCAGCCTGATGGAGGCCTCGGTGCGCGCGGAGCTGCGGCGCGACTTCGACTGCACGCTGCCGCGCTTCGACCTGATGGCGCAGCTCGAGCGCCACCCGGAAGGGTTGCGCATGGGCGAGCTCTCGCGCCGGCTCATGGTGACCGGCGGCAACGTCACCGGGATCACCGACCAGCTCGTGCGCGAGGGACTCGTCACGCGCGCGGCGCCGCCGGACGACCGCCGCGCGTTCGTCGTGCGCCTCACGCCGGCCGGGCGCAGGCAGTTCGAGCGCATGGCGGAGTCGCACGAGGCCTGGGTGGTGAGGCTCGTCGGCGGGCTGGCCGCGCCCGAGCGCCGGCAGCTCTTCGAGCTGCTCGGCCGGCTGAAGCGCAGCGTGAACCGCGCGCGCAGCCATTGACATCGACGGAGGGAGAGGTCAGGTGAGCGACAGGAGCTATCTCGACTGGCCGTTCTTCGACGACTCGCACCGCGCGCTCGCGCGCGACCTCGACGCCTGGGCGAGCGAGCGCCTCGCCGGCGGCCACGGACACGTGGACACCGACCGCGCCTGCCACGACCTCGTGGCGCTGCTCGGGGAGGCGGGCTGGCTCGAGTACTGCGTGCCGAAGGCCTTCGGCGGCCGGCACGAGCGGATCGATTCGCGCAGCCTGTGCATCGCGCGCGAGACGCTCGCGCGCCACGCCGGCCTCGCGGACTTCGCGTTCGCGATGCAGGGGCTCGGCTCCGGCTCGATCTCGATCGCCGGGTCGGACGAGGTGCGCGCGCGCTACCTCCCGCGCGTCGCCCAGGGCGAGGCGATCGCCGCCTTCGCGCTGTCGGAGCGCGAGGCGGGTTCGGACGTGGCCGCGATGCAGACCCGCGCGCGCGCCGAGGGCGACACGGTGATCCTCGACGGCACCAAGACCTGGATCTCGAACGGCGGCATGGCCGACTTCTACTGCGTGTTCGCGCGCGAGATGGACGCGCCGCTCACTGCGAGCGGGGGACAGAGCGCGCGCGGCATCAGCGCCTTCGTAGTCGACGCGGACACCCCCGGCCTGAGCATCGCCGGCCGCATCGACGTGATCGCGCCGCACCCGCTCGCGTCGCTCGCGTTCGAGAACTGCCGGGTCCCGGCGGCGAACCGCCTCGGCGCGCCGGGCGAGGGATTCAAGGTGGCGATGCAGACGCTCGACATCTTCCGCGCCTCGGTGGCGGCGGCCGCCCTCGGCTTCGCGCGCCGCGCCCTGGACGAGTCGATCGCGCGCGCGACCTCGCGCAGGATGTTCGGCCAGACGCTCGCCGACTTCCAGCTCACGCAGGCGGCGATCGCCGACATGGCGACCGGCATCGACACCGGCGCGCTCCTCACCTACCGCGCGGCCTGGCTGCGCGACGTGAAGCAGGCGCGCACCACGCGCGAGGCGGCGATGGCGAAGATGGTGTCCACCGAGACCGCGCAGGCGGTCATCGAC
>JAGVSZ010000012.1 GCA_019137045.1 Betaproteobacteria bacterium | reverse complement strand
GGCGGCCTGCGCGACCTGCAGGTGATTCTATGGGTGAGCCGCGCGAGCGGCCTTGCCGACGACTGGCGCACGCTTGCCGCGCGCGGCCTCGTGACGCGCCAGGAGGCGCTTGAGCTCCGCCGGCACGCGGACTTCCTAGCGCGCGTGCGCATCCGCCTGCATCTGCTCGCCTGGCGGCGCGAGGACCGCATCCTCTTCGACTACCAGACCGCGCTCGCGGACGCGTTCGGGATCGCCCCCACCGCGGCGAAGCGCGCGAGCGAGCTGTTCATGCAGCGCTACTACCGCACCGCAAAGGCGGTGACGCAGCTCAACACGATCCTGCTGCAGAACCTGGGCGCAGCCATCTTTCCCGCCGAGGATCCGGCGCCCGAGCCCCTGAACGAGCGCTTCCAGGTGGTGCGCGAGCTGCTCGACGCGCGCGATCCGCTCGTCTTCGAGCGCACCCCGGGCGCGCTCCTCGAGAGCTTCCTGCTGCTGCAGCAGCATCCCGAGCTCAAGGGCATGACCGCGCCGACGCTGCGCGCGCTGTGGCGTGCGCGCATGCGCATCGACGCGCGCTTCCGCGCCGCGCCGGAGCACCGCGCGGCCTTCCTCGCGCTCCTGCAGCAGCCGCGCGGGATCGTGCACGAGCTGCGCCGCATGAACCAGTACTCGATCCTGGGCCGCTACCTGCCGGCCTGGGGCCGCATCGTCGGCCAGATGCAGCACGACCTGTTCCACGTCTACACCGTCGACCAGCACATCCTGCAGGTCGTGCGCAACCTCCGGCGCTTCACCATGGTCGAGTTCGCGCACGAGTACCCGCTCTGCAGCCGGCTGATCGCGAACTTCGAGCGCCACTGGCTGCTCTACGTCGCCGCGATGTTCCACGACATCGCCAAGGGGCGCGGCGGCGACCATTCCCGGCTGGGAGCGATCGAGGCGCGGCGATTCTGCCGCGCGCACGGAATCGCGGGCGAGGACGCCGCGCTGGTCGAGTTCCTGGTCGAGCATCACCTCGCGATGTCCACCATGGCGCAGAAGCGGGATCTGTCCGATCCCGAGGTCGTCCGCGCGTTCGCCTCGGCGGTGCGCACCGAGCGCCGGCTGGTCGCGCTCTACCTCCTGACGGTCGCCGACATCCGCGGCACCAGCCCGAAGGTGTGGAACGCCTGGCGCGGCAAGCTGCTGGAGGATCTCTTCCGCCTCACCCGCCGCGCGCTGCGCGGCGGCGCGATCGGCCACGATGCCGACGTCCAGACCAAGCAGGCCGAAGCGCTGCGCCTCCTGCGGCTGTACGCGCTCTCCGACCGGGTGGGCGAGCGGCTGTGGAGCGAGCTCGACGTCGCCTACTTCCTGCGCCACGACCCGAACGAGATCGCGTGGCAGACCCGCAGCCTGCATTTTCGCGTCGACGCCCCGGAGCCGGTCGTCAAGGCGCGGCTGTCGCCGATCGGGGAGGGCCTGCAGGTCATGATCTATGCGCGCGACCAGCCGGAGCTCTTCGCGCGCATCTGCGGCTACTTCGCCTCGATCGGATACTCGATCGCGGACGCGAAGATCCACACCACCCGCCACGGATACGCGCTCGACACCTTCCTCGTGCTTGGACCGGACGCCGCACCCCACTACCGGGAGATGATCGGCCTGATCGAGCACGACCTCGCGCAACGCCTGGTGCGGCAGGCGCCGCTCGGTCCGCCGGCGCGCGGGCGCGTGTCGCGGCAGCTCAGGCACTTTCCGATCACGCCCGAGGTGCACGTGCGCCCGGACGAGAAGGGCCAGTATCACTCGCTCGCCATCACCGCCGGGGACCGGCCGGGGCTGCTCTACGCCATCGCGCTCGTCTTCGGGAAGTACCACCTCGACCTGCACACCGCAAAGATCGTCACGCTGGGCGAGCGCGCGGAGGACGTGTTCCTGGTGAGCGGCGAGGTCTTGCGCGATCCGCGCACGATGCTGCAGCTGGAGCAGGAGCTCCTCGACGTCCTGCAGTAGGCCGGCTGCTCAGTCCTCGCCCAGGTCCTGTCCGGGGAACAGCGCATCGATGAACCCGAACCGCGTGAGGTCGCGGATGCGCCGCGGATAGAGGATCCCGTCGAGGTGATCGACCTCGTGCTGGACGACGCGCGCGTGGAAATCGGCGACGGTGCGATCGAGGGGCGCCCCGCGCTCGTCGTATCCGCGGTAGCGCAGGCGGCGATAGCGCGGCACCAGCCCGCGCATCCCGGGCACCGAGAGGCACCCTTCCCAACCCTCCACCATTTCGTCGTCCACCGGCTCGAGCACCGGGTTGACGAGCACCGTGTCCGGAACCTCCTCGGCGTCGGGGTAACGCGGGTTGGCATGGACGCCGAAGATCACCACGCGCAGCCCGACCCCGATCTGCGGCGCCGCGAGGCCGGCGCCCGCGCGCGCGGCCATGGTGTCGCGCATGTCGGCCACGAGCGCGTGCAGCTCCGGGGTGTCGAATGCCGCCACCGGCTGCGCCCGCTCGAGCAGGCGCGGGTCGCCCATGCGCAGGATCGGCCGGATCATCCGAGCGCCGCCAGCGCCTCGAGCACGCGGCGTGCGCGCGCGATCGCCTGCTGCAGCACGTGCTCGATGCCTTCCAGCCGGACCCCGGCCGCGCTTTCCCCGCGCCCGGCGGCATGGTTCACCACCACGGCAATCGCGGCGTAGGCGAGGTCGAGCTCGCGCGCGAGCGCGGCTTCCGGCATCCCGGTCATTCCCACGACGTCGGCGCCGTCGCGCTCGAGCCGGTCGATCTCGGCCGCCGTCTCCAGGCGCGGCCCCTGGGTCGTCGCGTAGACCGCGCCGTCGAGCAGGCGCTCGCCGCAAGCCTGCGCAGCGTCGAGCAGCCTCCGGCGCACCGGCTCGGCGTACGGACGGGTGAAGTCGACGTGCGTGACCGGCCCCTTCCCGCCCTCGAAAAACGTGCTCCTACGCCCCCACGTGTAGTCGATGATCTGGTGCGGGACGACGAGCGTCCCGGGGCCGAGGTCGCTACGGATGCCGCCCACCGACGCCACCGACACGACTTCGCGTGCGCCGGCCTCGCGCAGCGCCCAGAGGTTGGCGCGATAGTTCACTTCGTGCGGGGGAATCGTGTGTCCGTCGCCGT
Organism: Betaproteobacteria bacterium; assembly: GCA_019137045.1. Classification (GTDB taxonomy): domain Bacteria; phylum Pseudomonadota; class Gammaproteobacteria; order Burkholderiales; family SG8-39; genus JAGVSZ01. The sequence goes on along the minus strand of JAGVSZ010000012.1, from coordinate 18,536 downwards.
GGCGCGCGAGAAAGATCACCTCGCGGCCGCGCAGCCGGCCGAAGGTCAGCGCGCCGGACGGCTCGCCGTACGGGGTCCGCTCCGCCCCGCGCCGGGTGACCTCGAGGCCGGCGAGCTGCGCAAGACCGCTGCCGCCGATGATCGCAAGGGTCATTGCCCGAGCGCGTAGAGCGCGGGCAGGTTGCGCCAGGAGCCGTAGGCGTCCAGCCCGCAGCCGAACACGAAACGGTCGGGAATGCGCAGGCCGACGAAGTCGGGGACGATCGGCTTCGGGCGGCCGGTCACCTTGTCGGTGAGCACCGCGACGTGGCAGGAGGCCGCGCCGCGCTCGACCACCCGCGCCTTGACCGCCGCCAGCGTGTCGCCCGCGTCGAGGATGTCGTCGAGCACGAGGACCGCGCGGTCCTTCACCGTCTCGGCCGGCTCGACCTTCCAGTGCACCTGCCGCCCGTCGATCTCGGCGCCGTAGCGCGAGGCGTGGACGTAGTCGAGGTGGAGCGGGAAGCGCAGCAGCGGCAGGAGCCTGCCGCAGAAGAAGAGCGCGCCGTTCATCACGCAGAGCACGAGCGGGTAGGCGTCGCGAAAGCGCGCGGTGATCTCCGTCGCCAGGCGGCCGATGGCGCGCTCGACTTCCTCCGCCGGGCAGACGAGCTCGGCCTCGTCGAGCATCTTCCACGCCTGCTCCGCAGTCAGCATCGAGCGCGGTCTCAGTAGGTGAACGTCACCACGTCGTCGTCCATCGCCTGCGAGATCACGTAGGCGCCCCCGACCGTCTCCTCGATCTCGGGGATGAGCTCCTTGCCCCAGAGGTCGAGCGTCGGCGTGCACACCTTGAACTTCACCCCCGCCTCGTGCGCGTCCTTGATGAAGTCGTAGACGTTCTTGGGGGAGTCCTCCTTGATCTTGAGCCGCTCCGCCACCCCCTTGACCGCGAGCTCGCCCGCGCGCCCGGTCATGATCACTTCGACCTCGTACTCCATCGCCGCCGCCACCGTCGCCTGGAAGAACGGCGCGCCGAGCTCCGACCCGTTGCGCGGGTCGGTGTTCACCATCACGATCATGAGCTTGTCCGCCATGGCGCCTCCGGAGAATTGGCGATCACTTGCGCGACGAGTATATAGCGGGAGGCGCCGGGCGCAGAGCCGGCCCGCGCGCTCAGGCGCCGCCGGTGGCGAGCCACTCCCCGAACGCCCGGCCCACCTCCGCATGCTTGCGGCCGAGCGCCACCGTGGCCTGCAGGTAGCCCAGCTTCGATCCGCAGTCGTACCGGGTGCCGCGGAAGCGGTAGGCGAGGACGCGCTCCTCGCCGAGCAGCGACGCGATCGCGTCGGTCAGCTGGATCTCGCCGCCGGCCCCGGGCTGCACGCGCCCCAGGTGGTGGAAGATCCGCGGGGTGAGGACGTAGCGGCCGATCACCGCCAGGGTCGACGGAGCTGCCTCGGGCTGCGGCTTCTCGACGATCGCCTCGACCGACTCGAGGCGATCGTCCACCCTGGTCGAACGCACGATGCCGTAGCTCGCGGTCTGGGTCCGGGGCACCTCCTGCACGCCCAGCACCGACCGCCCCTCGCGCGCGAATACCTCCGTCATCTGGCGCATGACCGGAGGCTCGGCGTCGATCAGGTCGTCGGCCAGGATCACCGCGAACGGCTCGTCGTTGATGACCGGCTTCGCGCACAGCACCGCGTGCCCCAGCCCGAGTTGCTCGGACTGGCGGATGTAGATGCAGCTCACGCCGGGCGGCAGGACGCTGCGCACGATCTCGAGCATCTCCGACTTGCCGCGGCTCGCGAGCTCGGTCTCGATCTCGTAGGCCTTGTCGAAGTGGTCCTCGATCGCGCGCTTGTGCCGCCCGGTGACGAAGATCATCTCGGTCAGCCCCGCGGCGACCGCTTCTTCCACCGCGTACTGGATGAGCGGCTTGTCCACGATCGGCATCATCTCCTTCGGGCTCGCCTTGGTCGCCGGCAGGAACCGGCTGCCCAGCCCCGCGACCGGGAACACCGCCTTGGTCATCACGCGCATCTGTGCCTCACCTCACCCTTTCAGGAGCTTCCTCAGGCCGTCCTCGTCGAGCAACGCGATGCCGAGCGCCTCGGCCCGCGCGAGCTTGGAGCCCGCATCGGCGCCCGCCACCACGTAATCGGTCTTCTTCGACACCGCTCCGGCCACCTTGCCGCCCAGCCCCGTGATCATCGCCGTCGCGTCCGCGCGCGACAACGTGGGCAGCGTGCCGGTGAGGACGAAAGTCTTTCCGGCGAGCGGCCCGGCGGGCGCCGCGCGCCGCGGGGCGCCCTCCTCCCAACTCACGCCGCGCCGGCGCAGGGCGGCGATCACGTCGCGGTTGTGCTGCTCGGCGAAGAACCGCCGGATCGACATGGCGACGGTCGGACCGACGTCGGGCACCTCCTGGAGCGCGGACTCGTCGGCGTCGATGAGCGCGTCGAGCGCGCCGAAATGGCGCGCGAGATCGCGCGCGGTCGCTTCCCCGACGTTGCGGATGCCGAGCGCGTAGACGAAGCGCTGGAGCGTGGTGCGCTTGGAGCGCTCCAGCGCGGCGGCGAGGTTGCGCGCCGATCGCTCCCCCATGCGCTCGAGCGCCGCGAGGCGCCCGACGTCGAGCGCGTACAGGTCCGCCGGAGTCTGCACTAGCGCCGCGTCGACGAGCTGGTCCACGAGCTTCTCGCCCAGCCCCTCGACGTCCAGCGCACGGCGCGAGGCGAAGTGCAGGAGCGCCTGCTTGCGCTGCGCCGGGCAGTAGAGCCCGCCGCTGCAGCGCGCCACCGATTCGTCGGGCAGCCGGACCACTGCCGAGCCGCACACCGGGCACGCGGCGGGCAGGCGAAAGGCCGGCGCACCGGCCTTGCGGCTGCCCGGCACCGCGCGCACGACCTCCGGGATCACGTCTCCGGCGCGCCGCACCACCACGGTGTCGCCCACGCGGATGTCCTTGCGGTGCAGCTCGTCTTCGTTGTGCAGCGTCGCGTTGGTCACCGTCACGCCGCCGACGAACACCGGCTTCAGCCGGGCGACCGGCGTGATCGCCCCGGTGCGCCCCACCTGCACGTCGATCGCGACGAGCTCGGTGGTCGCCTCCTCCGCCGCGAACTTGTGCGCCAGGGCAAACCGCGGGGCGCGCGCGACGAACCCCAGGCGCTCCTGCTCGGCCAGGCGATTCACCTTGTAGACGACGCCGTCGATCTCGTAGGGGAGCGCGGGCCGCCGCGCCTCCAGCGCGCGGTAGTAGGCGAGCAACCCGGGCGCCCCGCGCGTCGTCCGCCGCTCCGCGCAGACGGGCAGGCCGAGCTCGCCGAGCAGGTCGAGCAGTTCCGACTGCGTCGCCGGGAGCGCGAACCCCTCGGCCTCCCCGATGCCATAGGCGAAGAAGCGCAGCGGGCGGCCCGCCGTGACCGCGGGATCGAGCTGGCGCAGGCTGCCGGCGGCCGCGTTGCGCGGGTTGACGAAGACCTTCTCGCCGCGGCTGCGCTGGTGCTCGTTCAGGCGCTCGAAATCGCGCCGGAACAGGATCACCTCGCCGCGCACCTCGAGCCGCCGCGGGGCGCGCTGCGCGCGCAGCCGCAGCGGGATGCTCCGCACCGTGCGCAGATTGGCGCTCACGTCCTCGCCCTCGTGACCGTCGCCCCGGGTCGCTCCGACCGCGAGCCGCCCCTGCGCGTAGACCAGGCTCACCGCGAGCCCGTCGAACTTCGGCTCGCACGCGTACTCGACCGCCTCGGCCCCGAGCGCCTCGCGCGTGCGCCGGTCGAACGCCTCGACTTCCTCGTCGGCGAACGCGTTGTTGAGCGACAGCATCGGGACGCGATGCCGCACGCTGCCGAAGGCCTCCAGCGGCGCCGCGCCCACGCGCGCGGTCGGCGAGTCCGGCGTCGCGAGCCGGGGGTGCTCCGTCTCGAGCGCCTGGAGCTCGCGGAACAGGCGGTCGTACTCCGCGTCGCTGATCGCCGGCGCGTCGAGCACGTAGTAGCGGTAGTTCGCGTCCTCGAGGGTCGCGCGCAACTCCTGCGCGCGCGCGGCCGCCTCGCGCGGGCCGCCCATTCGTCAGGTGAACAGTCGCCGCGCCACCGGGCCGCCCGCGTGAATGCCGCGCGCGCGCATGGTGGCGTGGATCCGGTCGAGCTGCTGCAGGATCGATTCGATGGCGGCCTGGCCGATCGGCTTGCGGTTGTCGTCGACCAGCACGCCGCCGAGCGCCTGCTCCAGCTCGTGCGCGAAGTCGAGGAAGCGCCGCAGCGCGGCGTCGCTCTCCGGCACCCGCGGCACGTCGAAGAGCGCCGTCACGCCGCGCGTCTGCAGGGTCTTCATGGTCTCGGGGTGGAACGGCATCGGCTCCAGGTTCGCGAGCGCGAACTGCTCGATGCCGTCCTCGCCGAAGCGGTGGTAGCGGCCGTCCTTGCCGACGACGAGCCCCGCGCTCTCCGCCGCCGCGCGGATCTTGGTGCCCGGGAAAGTGTGGCTCTCGCTCCCGATCACGCTCAGGCCGATCAGGACGTCGACGTCGGCGCAGAAGCGGTCGAGCTCCTGCGCGCGCGCGAGCGCCGCGCCCGGGTCGGGGCTCCCGCAACGCGCGCCGAGCGCCGCAGCGAAGTCCCGGGCCGCGCGCGCGAACGCAGCCAGATCGGATTCGGTCACCGCGCCCGACCGGTCGGCGAGTTGCAGCCCCACCTGCAGGCGCCGATAGCGCCGGCCGGGGTCGATCTGCCGCCAGCCGCCCCCGGGCTCCTCCTGCCCCGCCCAGTGCACGGGCTTCCCGCAAACTTCTTCGACGCGGCCGCGGGCCGGATGTGCGAGGTCCTCCGCGCCCACCGGGCGCGCGCAGTCGAGCTCGACGATGAAGTCGACGCTTTCGTCGAGCGCGGCCGGGGCCGCGGCCGCCTCGTCCGCCGTCGCCGGGCTCGGGTCGGGGGCGGGCTCTCCGAGCGTGTGCTCGACGCGACGGTGCGGCTCCGGCGCCGGCCCTGGCGTCCAGGCGGTCGCCGCGCCGGCCGGAACGGCCTCCCCGGGACGCTCGCCGAACAGCACGTCGCGATGGCGCGACGCGAACGCGGCCTCCGTCTGGCGGCGCAGCTTGAGCTCCTGCCACTTGTTGTACGCGAGCACGGCGATGACGACCAGGATCCCGATGCCGAGCAGGCCGAGCTGAAGGTCGCTCACGCGAGCACTCGCCTAACGGACCCGCGCGGTCACGCCGCCGCCGCCTCTTTGAGGCGCAGCGCCTCTTCGATGTCGACCGCGACCACGCGCGAGACGCCCTGCTCGGGCATCGTGACGCCGACCAGCTGGGCCGCGATCTCCATCGTGATCTTGTTGTGGCTGATGAACAGGAACTGCGTCTGCTCCGACATGTGCTTCACGAGATTGCAGAACCGCTCGGTGTTGGTGTCGTCGAGCGGGGCGTCGACCTCGTCGAGCAGGCAGAAAGGGGCCGGGTTGAGCTGGAAGAGCGCGAAGATCAGCGCGATCGCGGTGAGCGCCTTCTCTCCGCCCGAGAGCAGGTGAATGGTGGAGTTGCGCTTCCCCGGCGGCTGGGCACGCACCTCGATCCCGGCATCGAGGATCTCCTCGCCCGACATCACGAGCCGCGCCTCGCCGCCGCCGAAGAGCCGCGGAAACAGCTCCCCGAAGTGCCGGTTGGCCTCGTCGAAGGTCTGCTGCAGCATCTCCCGCGTCTCGCGGTCGATGCGCCGGATGGCGCTCTCCAGGGTCGCGAGCGCTTCGCGCAAGTCGCCCGACTGGGCATCGAGGAACTGCTTGCGCTCGGTGGCGATCCCGAGTTCCTCCAGGGCGGCCATGTTGATCGCCCCGAGGTCGGTCATCGCCTGGTGCAGCCGCTGAATCTCCCCCTGGAGTGCACCCAGGCGGACCTTGTTCGCCTCGAAGGCCTGCGCGAGCGCCGCTTCGTCCGCCTCCGCCTCCGCCAGCTGCCGGGCGAACTGTTCGACGCCGAGCCGGGCCGCCTGCTCCTTCAGGCGCAACTCGCCGATCCGTTCGCGCAGCGGCGCGAGCCGCTGCTCGGCCCCCAGCCGCTCCTCGTCCGCGCCGCGGAGGGTCTCCCCGATCTCCTCCAGCCGCGCGCGCTCCGCGCCGAGGCGTCCCTCGACCTCGACCCGGTTCGCTAGCGCGGCCTGGAGTGCGCCCTGAAGGCCCTCGTCCTGCAGGCCGGACCGCTCGCCCTCTGCGGCCGACCGCTCCTCTGCGGCTTGGCTCAGCTGCTCAGATAATCCATTAATAGAGCGCTCTATCTCATTGATTTTAGATAGGCACTCTCGCTCAGCAAAGAGCTCTTCCTGGACCACCCGGGCCGCCGTCTGGATGGCGTCGCGCTGCGCCGCGAGAGCGGCTCCGGCCCCCTCGAACGCGTTGCGCACCTCGTCCAGCCGTCCCCGCGCCGACGCGAGCTCCGACTGGTGCTGCGCGATCCTGGACGCGGCGGTGGCGCGGCCAGCGGCCTCCGAGCTGTGCGCGTGCGCGACCTCGTGCAGCTCGAGGTCGATGCTCTCCGCCCGGCTCCGAACCCGGGCGATGCTCTCGTTGATGCGCAGTTCCTCGAGCTGGAGCTCGTGGCGGGCGCCCTGCCGCTCGGCTTCCTGGGACTGGAGGGCGGCGATCTGGTCGCGTCGCAGCGCAAGGGCGCGCTCGGCCGCGGCGTGGACTTCGCGCGCCCCGGCGACCGCCGACGTCAGCGTCTCGAGCTCGGCGTTCAGCCCTTCGATCTCGCGCTGCCGGGCGAGGATGCCGGCGTCGCCCGAGTCCGGTCCGTGGAAGCTCACGCCGTAGCGCGTGAACTGGTGGCCTTCCCGGTTGACCAGCACGGCGCCGGCGGGCAGTGCGAGCCGGGCGGTCAGCGACGGGATGCCCTCGTGCGCATAGCAGCCCGCGAGCCAGTCCTCGACCAGCGGCCGCGCGCTCTCGTCGGTGCAGCGCACCAGCGCGGCGAGCGGCCGCAGCCCGTCCCCGGCGCGCTGCGGCGTGCGCGCGGTGCTCGGCGCGAACACGCTCACCCTTGCCGGCGGCGGATCAGCGTGGAGCTGGGCGAGCCGCCCGGGGTCTGCGAGCTGCAGGGCGTGCAGCCGCTCCCGCAGCACCGACTCGACGCCCGTCTCCCAGCCGGGCTCGACCGTAATCTTCTGCCACAGGCGCGGCAGCCCCTGCAGCCGGTGCCGGGCGACCCAGTCGTTGATCTCCGTGCCTTCCTCGACCGCCGCCTGGATCCGCTGCAGGGTCGCGCGCCGTCCCTCGCGCGTGTTGGCCTCGCGCTCGACTTCCTGGAGGCGGGCGAGCGCAGCGCCGCGCGCCGCTTCGAGCACCGGGAGGTCCTCCTGCAGCGCGCGGATGCGCCCGGCGGCGGCGTCCACCTCCGCCGCTGCGGTCGCAATCGCGCCCGCGATCTCCGCGAGCCGCGCGGGCTCGGGTGCGACCAGCTGCGCGCGCTCGGCGGTCAAGCGCTCCTCGCGCCCGCGCAGCTGCTCGAGCGTGCGCTCCGCGTGGGCCTGGTGCGCCTGCTCGACCTGCAGGGCCTGCTCGATGCGCGCTGCGGCGTCGCGCGCCTGGTCGAGCCCGGCCTGCGCCGCGCGGTGCGCCTCTTCGCGCTCCGGCAGCCGCGCCTCCTCCGCCGCGTGCCGCCCCTGCGCGGCGACGATCCGTTGCGCCGCCGCGGCGCGCCGCTGCTGCCACATCGCAGCCGCTTCCGCGAGCTCGGCCCGCTGCCGCTCCCACTGCTCGATCTGGAGCGCGAGGTGGGCGAGCTGCGCGTCCAGGCGCTGCCGCGTCTCGGCGACGAAGCGGAGCTCGGTCTCGAGGCGCGAGACCTCGCTGTTGACCTCGTAGAGCGCGCCCTGCGCGGCGTTCACCGCGTCGCCCGCCGCATAGTGCTCGACGCGCGCCGACTCCACGCGCCGCTCCGCCGCGCGCAGGCGCGCGGTCTCGGCCTCGAGCTCGTTCGCGGCGCGCTCGACCTCGCGCAGCGCGCGCGTCGCCTCGTTCTCAGCATCGCGCTTGCGCAGCCACCAGAGGAGCTGCTGCTTTTGCCCGGCCTCGGCCTGGAGCGCCTGGTACTGCCGCGCGACCTCGGCCTGGCGCGTGAGCTTCTCGATCTGGGTCTCGAGCTCGCTGCGGATGTCGTCCACCCGGGCGAGGTTCTCGCGCGTGTCCTCCAGGCGGTGCTCGGTCTCGCGCCGCCGCTCCTTGTACTTGGAGACGCCCGCCGCCTCCTCCAGGAAGACCCGCAGCTCCTCCGGCTTCGCCTCGATCACGCGCGAGATCATCCCCTGCTCGATGATCGCGTAGGCGCGTGGCCCGACTCCGGTGCCGAGGAAGATGTCCTGCACGTCGCGGCGCCGGACCACGGCGTTGTTGATCAGGTAGCTCGACTCGCCGTCGCGCTGGAGAATGCGCTTGACCGAGATCTCGGCGTACTGCGACCACTGCCCGGCGGCCTTGCCGAGGCTGTTGTCGAACACCAGCTCGACGCTCGCGCGCGCCACCGGCTTGCGCAGGGCCGAGCCGTTGAAGATCACGTCCTGCATCGAGTCGCCGCGCAGGGCGCTCGCACGCGTCTCGCCCAGCACCCAGCGCACCGCGTCGATGATGTTGGACTTGCCGCAGCCGTTGGGACCGACCACCCCGACGAGGCGGCTCGGCACTTCGATTGCGGTCGGGTCGACGAACGACTTGAAGCCAGCCAGCTTGATGTGTGTGAGACGCAATTTCCGGCCTGGAAGGAGTGCGCCGCAGGAGCGGCGCGGGGGCGATTTTTTCGGCCGATATAATACCGAACTTTGCCCTTGCGGCCGACCCGGAGCATCGATCCAGTGCCAGCGCAACCGTCCCGCGCCCTCGCGAGCTTTCCCAACCCGGAGCGCGGGCGCGACTACCTCGTGCACATGGAGATCCCGGAGTTCACCTGCCTGTGCCCGCTGACCGGCCAGCCGGACTTCGCGACGCTCGTCCTCGACTACGTCCCGGACCGCAAGTGCGTGGAACTGAAGAGCCTCAAGCTCTACGTGTGGTCCTACCGCGATCAGGGCGCCTTCCACGAGGCCGTGACCAACCGCATTCTCGGCGACCTCGTGCGCTTGCTCGCGCCGCGGTTCATGCGGCTCAGCGCGCGCTTCCACGTCCGCGGAGGGATCTCCACCACCGTCGTGGCCGAGCATCGCAAGCGCGGCTGGCGGCCCGCGCCGCCGGTGGCGCTGCCGGCCTTCGCAGCCGCGCCCGGCACGCGCTGATCGGGCCGGCGCGCACCCCATGAACCCTGACCTGGAGCGACTCCAGCCGTACCCGTTCGAGAAACTGCGCACCCTGCTCGCCGGCGTGACCCCGGACGCGGCGCACGCGCCGATCAGCCTGTCGATCGGCGAGCCGCGCCACGCCACCCCGGAAGTGGTGACCGCGGCGCTCACGGGGCACCTGAGCGGACTCTCGACCTACCCGGCGACCGCGGGAACGCCGGCGCTGCGCGAGGCCATCGCCGCCTGGCTCGTGCGGCGCTACGGCCTGCCGCACGTCGATCCGGCCACGCAGGTGCTGCCGGTCAACGGGTCGCGCGAGGCCCTGTTCGCGCTCGCGCAGACGGTGATCGACCGCTCCCGCGACGCGCTCGTGGTGAGCCCCAATCCCTTCTATCAGATCTACGAGGGCGCCGCGCTGCTCGCCGGCGCGACCGTGCGCTATGCGAATGCCGTGCGAGAGCGCGGCTTCGCCCCCGACTACCGGGCGATACCGGAGGACGTGTGGCGGCGCGTCCAGCTCGTCTACGCGTGCTCCCCGGCCAACCCGACCGGACGCGTGATGTCGCTCGCGGACTGGGCGTGGCTGTTCGAGGCCGCCGACCGCCACCGGTTCGTGATCGCGGCCGACGAGTGCTACTCGGAGCTCTACTGCGACGAGGCCCGCGCGCCGCTCGGCGCGCTCGAGGCGGCCCAGCGGCTCGGTCGCGCTGGGTTCGCGCGCCTGGTGGTGTTCTCGAGCCTGTCCAAGCGCTCGAACGCGCCCGGCCTGCGCTCGGGCTTCGCGGCGGGCGATGCCGAGGTTCTCGGCCGCTTCCTGCTCTACCGCACCTATCACGGCAGCGCGATGAGCCCCACGGTGCAGGCGGCGAGCGCCGCAGCGTGGCGCGACGAGACGCACGTGGTCGAGAACCGCCGCCTCTACCGCGACAAGTTCGCCGCCGCCCTGGCGCTCGTCCGCGACCCGCTCGAGACCGCCCGGCCCGACGGCGGCTTCTACCTGTGGATCCGCACGCCGGAATCCGACACCGATTTCGCGCGCGAGCTGTACCGCCAATATAATGTGACCGTGCTCCCGGGCAGCTATCTCGCGCGCGAGGCGGGTGGCGTCAATCCGGGCGAACGCTACATCCGCGTCGCGCTGGTCGCGCAGTTCGACGAGTGCATCGAGGGCGTGCGGCGCATCGCCGCGTTCGCCCGCTCGAGGTGAGAGAGACCATGCAGCAGCACCAGGACGTCATCGACCGGGCGTGGGAGGCGCGTGCGCAGCTCTCTCCCGCCTCCTCCGAGCCGCAGCTGCGCGCCGCCGTCGAAGCGGTCATCGCCGCCCTCGACCGCGGCGAGCTGCGCGTGGCGGAGAAGACCGGCGGCGCCTGGCGCACCCACCAGTGGATCAAGAAGGCGGTGCTGCTCTCCTTCCGCCTGCAGGACAACCAGGTGATGCAGGGCGCGTCCACGCAGTACTACGACAAGGTGCCGACGAAGTTCGGGGCCTACTCGGCGGCGGACTTCGCCGCCGGCGGCTTCCGCGTCGTGCCGCCGGCGATCGCGCGCCGCGGGGCGTACGTGGCGCGCAACGCGGTGCTCATGCCTTCGTACGTGAACATCGGCGCGTACGTGGACGAGGGGACGATGGTCGACACCTGGGCCACCGTCGGCAGCTGCGCGCAGATCGGCAAGAACGTCCACCTCTCGGGCGGCGTCGGGATCGGGGGCGTGCTCGAGCCGCTGCAGGCCAATCCCACGATCATCGAGGACAACTGCTTCATCGGGGCGCGCTCGGAGGTAGTGGAAGGCGTGATCGTGGAGGAGAACTCGGTGCTCTCGATGGGAGTGTTCATCGGCGCCAGCACGCGCATCTACAACCGCGCCAGCGGCGAGACGCTCTACGGCCGCGTGCCGGCCGGATCGGTAGTAGTTCCTGGAACGCTCCCCGCCGCGGACGGAAAATACGCCCTTTACTGCGCGGTCATCGTCAAGCAGGTCGACGCGAAGACGCGCGCCAAGACGAGCATCAACGAGCTCCTGCGGGGCGACTGAGCACCCCGCGCACGGCGCCGGAGGACTCCTGCGATGGCGATGAAGCGGCTGCTCGAGCTGATGGCCGAGAAAAAGGCCTCGGACATCTTCATTTCCTGCGGCGCGCCGATCTCGATCAAGATCAACGGCGTGACGATGCCGATCAACCAGCAGGTCGTCGCGCCGGAAACCGTGCGCGCGCTGATGAAGGAGATCCTCACCGAGCGCCAGCTCGCCGACTTCGAGGAGAACTTCGAGCTCAACACCTCCTACCCGATGCGCGGCCTGGGCAGCTTCCGCATCAGCGCGTTCATGCAGCGCACCACGCCGGCGATCGTGGTGCGCTTCATCCCGGGCGAGGTGCCCGCCTTCGACACGCTCGGATTGCCCCAGGTGCTCAAGGAGATCGTGCTCGAGAAGCGCGGCCTCGTGTTGATGGTCGGCGCGACCGGCTCGGGCAAGTCCACCTCGCTCGCGGCCATGATCGACCACCGCAATGCGCTGCAGTCGGGGCACATCATCACGATCGAGGACCCGATCGAATTCCTGTTCAAGCACAAGCGCTCGATCGTCAACCAGCGCGAGCTCGGCACCGACGCCAAGTCCTACCACGTCGCGCTGAAGAACGCGCTGCGGCAGGCGCCGGACGTGATCCTGATCGGCGAGGTGCGCGACCGCGAGACGATGACCATGGCGATCGCCTACGCGCAGTCCGGTCACCTGTGCCTCGCCACGCTGCACGCGAACAACAGCTACCACGCGCTCAACCGGATCATCAGCTTCTATCCCCTGGAGAACCGGCCGGCGCTGCTGCAGGACCTCTCCTCCTCGCTCAAGTGCGTCGTGTCGCAGCGCCTGGTGCGCAACCTCAAGGGCGCGCGCTCCGCCGCGGTCGAGGTGATGCTGAACACGCGCCACGTGGCCGACCTCATCGAGAAGGGCGAGGTGAACGGCATCAAGGAGGCGATGGACAAGAGCCTCGCGCCGGGGTCGCAGACCTTCGAGCAGGCGCTGTTCCAGATGTACCGCGACGGCGTCATTTCGCAGGAAGAGGCGCTCGCCAACGCCGACTCGGCCACCAACCTCCTGTGGCTGATGAACAACACCGACGCGTCCAAGCCGGCGCCCGGCGCCGCGCCCGCGCCCAAGCCCGCCCTGCAGCAGGAAGTCGAGCAGGCGGCAGGAGGCGCGTCGTTCAGCGAGTTCCGGCTCACGCTCGACGAGGAGAAGGCCGCCTAGCGCCGCCGGCCCCGCTCCGGTCGAGCGGGTAAACTCGGCGCCGTCTGCGTCCCGGCGTCCGCTCCGACCTCCCGATGGGTGAAACTCTGGAACTCGCGCGCGCGCTGATCGCGCGCCGCTCGGTCACGCCGGAGGACGGCGGCTGCCAGGCGCTCATCGGCGAGCGCCTGCGCGCGCTCGGCTTCGTGCTCGAGCCGCTCGCGAGCGGCGGCGTCACCAATCTCTGGGCGCGGCGCGGCCGCGCCGCCCCGCTCGTCTGCTTCGCGGGCCACACCGACGTCGTTCCTCCCGGTCCGCTCGCGCACTGGCGCTCCGATCCGTTCGTCCCGACCGAGCGCGACGGACGCCTCTACGGGCGCGGGGCCGCCGACATGAAGACCTCGCTCGCGGCGTTCGTGACGGCCACCGAGCGCTTCCTGGCCGCGCGCCCGGATGCGCCCGGCTCGATCGCCTTCCTGCTCACTTCCGACGAGGAAGGCGACGCGACCGACGGCACGGTCAAGGTCGTGGACCGGCTCGAGGCCCGCGGGGAACGGATCGACTACTGCATCGTCGGCGAGCCGACCTGCGTCGAGCGCCTCGGGGATACGGTGAAGAACGGCCGCCGCGGGTCCCTCGGCGGCCGCCTGGTCGTGAAGGGGGTGCAGGGGCACGTCGCCTATCCCCAGCTCGCCCGCAATCCGGTGCACCTGTTCGCGCCCGCGCTGGCCGAACTCGCCGCCACCGAGTGGGACCGCGGCAACGAGTACTTTCCGCCCACCACCTGGCAAGTGTCGAACCTGCGCGCCGGCACCGGGGCAGTTAACGTCGTGCCCGGCGAGCTCGAAGTGCTGTTCAATTTCCGCTTCTCCACGGCGAGCACGGCCGAGGGCTTGCAGGAGCGGGTGCGCGCGATTCTCGACCGGCACGCGCTCGAGTACGAGCTGGCGTGGTCGCTGTCGGCGCAGCCGTTCCTGACCCCGCGCGGCACGCTCGTCGCCGCCCTGAGCGCCGCGATCCGCGCGGTGACGGGCGTGACCGCCGAGGTGTCGACCACCGGCGGCACCTCCGACGGCCGCTTCATTGCACGCATCTGCGCGCAGATCGTCGAGTTCGGACCGGTGAACGCGTCGATCCACAAGCTCGACGAGCACGTCGCGCTCGACGCGCTCGAGCCGCTGAGCGCGATCTACCAGCGCTCGCTGGAGCAGCTGCTCGCTTGAGCGCCGGCGCCCCGCCGCGCACGGTGCGCGACTGGTGGCGCGCAACCGCCATGCGCTTGCGGCGGGCGCGCCTCGCGTTCGGCCACGGAACGACGAACGCCCGCGACGAAGCGGCGTGGCTCCTCTGCCACGCCCTGCGGATCGAGTTCGATGATTTCTCCGCGCTCCAGGGCCGCGCGGTGAATGCCGTCACCGCGCGGCGGATCGAGGTTCTCGTCCGGCGTCGCATTGCGACGCGCGCGCCGCTCGCCTACGTCCTGGGCGAAGCCTGGCTGGCCGGACACCGCTTCCATGTCGATCGCCGGGTCATCGTCCCGCGCTCCCACATCGCCGAGCTGCTTCCCGACGGGCTGCGCGCGTGGATGCCGCGCGGCGGGCCGCGGCGGATCCTGGACCTGTGCACCGGGTCGGGTTGCCTCGCGATACTCGCGGCGCTCGCGTATCCCCGTGCCCGCGTGGACGCCTCGGATGTCTCGGCCGCGGCGCTCGCGGTCGCGCGGAGAAACGTCGCCGCCTACCGTCTCGGCCGGCGCGTGCGCCTCGTCCGCTCCGACCTCTTCGCCGCGCTCGGGCGCGACCGCTACGACCTGATTCTCTGCAACCCGCCCTACGTGCCGGTGTCCGAGATGCGCCGCCTGCCACCCGAGTACCGCCGCGAGCCGGCGCTCGCGCTCGCGAGCGGCGTGGACGGACTCGATTTCGTGCGCCGGCTGCTGTCCGCGGCGCACCGCCATCTCGCGCCGCGCGGCGTGCTCGTGGTCGAAGTCGGCGACGGCCGGCGCGCGGTCGAGCGCGCGTTTCCGCGGCTGCCGCTCACGTGGCTCGCGACGTCGGCGGGCAGCGGGCCGGTCTTCGCCCTCGCCGCGCCCGACCTGCAAGCACCGACCGGAGCGAAGAGGCCGCTCGCGCAGAGCGGCCTCGGGGAATGGGGTGGCTAGTCGGTATCGAACCGACGACCCTCGGAATCACAATCCGATGCTCTACCCCTGAGCTATAGCCACCGTCGCTGCTCGAAATCGGCCAGGGGTGCTGGCGCGCCCGACAGGACTCGAACCTGTAACCGCCGGCTTAGAAGGCCGATGCTCTATCCGGTTGAGCTACGGGCGCCGGACCGGATCCTGCGACTGCGCCGGGCAACCTGGTCGGGGTGGAGAGATTCGAACTCCCGACATCTTGCTCCCAAAGCAAGCGCGCTACCAGGCTGCGCCACACCCCGAAAGGTGGCGAATTTTACGCGTCCGGGCGCGCGACGGTCAAACCGCGCCCGCGCGCGCCCGCGGCGGGCACTAATTGCCTTGCCGCCCCCCGCGCCATCTGGTATCAAGCGCAATCCTTCGCGGCGCGCCCCCGGGAGGTGGATCCCGATGCCGTTCGAATCCCTGCGCAGGCAGCACCCGCCCTACGTTCCCCGCAAGGGCGAGGGGTACATGAGCGCGCAGCAGCGCGCCCACTTCAAGCAGGTGCTCGCGCGCCTGCGCGACGAGCTCGCCGCCGACATCGAGCGGACGGTGCACCAGATGCAGGACGACCAGACCGTGTTCGCCGATCCGAACGACCGCGCGAGCCAGGAGTCGGACATGGCGCTCGAGCTGCGCAACCGCGACCGCGAACGCAAGCTCATCAAGAAGATCGACGAGACGATCCTGCGCATCGACGCCGAGGACTACGGCTACTGCGAGAGCTGCGGGGCCGAGATCGGCCTGCAGCGTCTGGAGGCGCGCCCTACCGCCACGCTCTGCATCGACTGCAAGACGCTCGAGGAGTTGCGCGAGCGCCAGGTCGCCAAGTAGGCGGGCGCCGGGGCGGGAGACGGGGCGCCGTCGGTGCGCTGCTGCCGCCGGCGCGCGCGGGACGTTACTGTGAGGTCTCGGTTGCAGCGGATCGCTCCTGCTCCGCCACCGCCTTCATCGAGAGCCGCACCCGGCCCTTCTCGTCCGCCTCGAGCACCTTGACCTTCACCTGCTGGCCTTCCTTGAGGTGGTCGGCCACGCTCGCGACCCGCTGATGGCTGATCTGCGAGATGTGCAGCAGCCCGTCCTTGCCCGGCAGCAGGCTCACTATGGCGCCGAAATCGAGCAGTCGCAGCACCGTCCCGTTGTAGATCTTGCCGATCTCCACCTCGGCGACGATCTCCTCGATCTTCTTCTTCGCCGCCTCGCCGCCCTCCATGCTGACGCAGGCGATGCTGATGGTGCCGTCGTCGCCGATCTCGATCGTGGTGCCGGTCTCCTCCTGCAGCCCGCGCACCACGACGCCGCCCTTGCCGATGACGTCGCGGATCTTCTCCGGGTTGATCTTGAGCTTGATGATGCGCGGCGCGAAGCTCGAGATCTCGGTGCGCGACCCCTCCAGCGACTGGCGCATCAGACCCAGGATGTGCATGCGACCCTCGCGCGCCTGCACCAGCGCGATGTGCATGATCTCCTTCGTGATGCCCTCGATCTTGATGTCCATCTGCAGCGCGGTCACTCCGCGCTCGGTGCCGGCGACCTTGAAGTCCATGTCGCCAAGGTGATCCTCGTCGCCCAGGATGTCGGACAGCACGGCGAAGCGGTTGCCCTCCTTGATGAGCCCCATCGCGATGCCTGCGACGTGCGCCTTGAGCGGGACGCCCGCGTCCATCAGCGCGAGGCTGCCGCCGCACACGCTCGCCATGGACGAGGAGCCGTTCGACTCGGTGATCTCGGAGACGACGCGGATCGAGTACGCGAACTCCTCCTGCGGCGGCAGCATCGCGACCAGGGCGCGCTTGGCGAGCCGCCCGTGCCCGATCTCGCGGCGCTTGGGCGCGCCCATGCGTCCGGTCTCGCCGGTGGCGTAAGGGGGCATGTTGTAGTGGAGCATGAACCGCTCCTTGTACTCGCCCTGGATCGCGTCGATGATCTGCTCGTCGCGCCCGGTCCCCAGCGTGGCCACGACCAGCGCCTGCGTCTCGCCGCGGGTGAAGAGCGCCGAGCCGTGCGTGCGCGGCAGGACGCCGACGCGGATCGAGATCGGACGCACCGTGCGCGTGTCGCGCCCGTCGATGCGCGGTTCGCCGTCGAGGATCTGGTTGCGGACGATCTTGGCCTCGAGGTTGAAGAGGAGATCCTTGACCTGGTTGGACTCCGGCGGGTTCTCGTCTGCCGCGAGCGTCTCCAGCACGCGCCGGCGGATGTCCTCCAGGCGCGCGTTGCGCGCCTGCTTCTGCTTGAGGGCGAACGCCGCGCGCAGGTCGGCCTCGGCGAGGTCGGCGACGCGCGCCACCAGTCCGTCCGCAGCGGCCGGCGGCTGCCAGTCCCACGCGGGCTTGCCGGCCTGGTCGGCGAGCTCGTTGATCGCGCTGATGGCGGCCTGCATCTGCTGGTGCCCGAACACCACCGCGCCGAGCATGACGTCCTCGGACAGCTCCTGCGCCTCGGACTCCACCATCAGCACCGCGTGCTCCGTTCCGGCGACGACGAGGTTCAGCTGGCTCGACTTGAGCTGCGTCGCGGTCGGGTTGAGGACGTACTGGCCGTCGAGGTAGCCGACGCGCGCGGCACCGATCGGGCCGGCGAACGGAATGCCCGACAGGGTGAGCGCGGCTGACACGCCGATCATCGCCGGGATGTCGGGATCGACCTCGGGGTTGCACGAGAGCACCGTCGCGACGACCTGCACCTCGTGGTAGAAGCCCTCGGGGAAGAGCGGCCGGATCGGCCGGTCGATGAGCCGCGAGGTGAGCACGTCCTTCTCCGACGGTCGCGCCTCGCGCTTGAAGAAGCCGCCGGGGATCTTGCCCGCGGCGTAGTACTTCTCGGTGTAGTCGACGGTGAGCGGGAGGAAGTCCTGGCCGGGGCGCACGTTCTTCGAACCGACCACGGAGCACAGCACCACGCTGTCGTCCATGGTCACTAGCACGGCGCCGCTCGCCTGGCGGGCGATCTCGCCCGTCTCCAGGGTGACCTGGTGCGCGCCGTAGGCGAAAGTCTTCTTGACGGGATTCACTGCCATCTCCTTTCCTGCTCAGCGGCCGCGCGGCCGGCGGCCGGCACGCGCGCGCATGCGCGCTCCGGGACGGCGGGAGACGCCTGGACGGTTGAAAGCGCAACGCCCACGGGCGCGAGCCGCGTGGGCGTCGGAGGGATCACTTGCGGAGGCCAAGCTGCTCGATCAGCTTGCGATAGTTCTCGCTGTCGGTGCGCTTGAGGTAGTCGAGCATCTTGCGCCGCTGGCTCACCATTTTCAGCAGGCCGCGCCGCGAATGGTGATCCTTGACGTTCGCCTTGAAGTGGTCGGTGAGCCCGTTGATGCGGGACGTGAGGAGCGCGATCTGCACCTCCGGCGAACCGGTATCGCCCGGCTTGCGCTGGTGCTGCGCGACGATCTTCGCCTTGTCGGCGGCGGTGACAGCCATGCATTCTTCTCCCGGAAAACGCGAGATTTTAGCCCGGAATCAAGGACGTTCACAAGGCGCGGGGGGATCCTGCCGCACCAGGCGCAGCGGGCGCACGCGCCCGTCGGCGCCGCACTCGCCGACGCCGAGGAGCCGCCCGGCGGCGTCGTAGGCGCACAGAGTCCCGGTCGCGGCCGTCGCCGGCGCCCCGACCGCCTGGCCCTGGGCGAAGCGCGTCGCAGCGCCCGCCTCCAGCGTGACCCGGGGAAGCCCGCCCAGGAGGACGTCGGCCGGGAGCAGGAATCGCCCCCGCTCGTCGTCCGAAGCCGCCTCCACCGCCGCGAGGGGGTATGCGTCCTGCAGGCGGAAGGGTCCCGATTCGGTGCGCACCAGCGCGGCAAGATGCGCGCCGCAGCCGAGCGTCGCGCCGATGTCCTCGGCGAGGGTCCGGATGTAGGTGCCCTTGCTGCAGCG
>JAGVSZ010000228.1 GCA_019137045.1 Betaproteobacteria bacterium | reverse complement strand
TACTCAGCCGGATCGCCCAGCGGGCCGGGGCCTTCGTATGGTGGTGGGTCCGGTAAAGGAGGCTGCTCAACAGCGCGGCATCGTAGTGCACCAGCCCGCGACGCTCAAGGACCCGAGCGCCCTGGTGCGGCTCGCCGACGCCCACGCGGACGTCATGGTCGTGGCGGCGTACGGGCTGATCCTGCCCCAGGCCGCGCTGGACTGCCCGCGTTACGGGGCCCTCAACATCCACGCGTCGTTGCTCCCGCGCTGGCGGGGGGCAGCGCCCGTCCAGCGCGCCCTTCTTGCGGGCGACGCGCAGACCGGAATCTGCATCATGCAGATGGACGCCGGACTCGACACCGGACCCGTGGTGCTGAGCGAGGCGATGCCGATCGCGCCCGAAGACACCGCCGGCGCGCTCGAACGCAAGCTGGCCGACCTCGGAGCGCGGTTGATCGTCGCGGCGCTCGCGGACCTCGCGCGCGGCGCCCTGCGCCCAACCCCCCAGTACCTCGAAGGCGTCACCTACGCGCACAAGATCGGCAAGGCGGAGGCGCGAATCGACTGGACGCGCCCGGCGCCGGAGATCGACCGGCAGGTGCGCGCGTTCAATCCGTCGCCCGGC
The DNA here is from genome assembly GCA_019137045.1 of Betaproteobacteria bacterium. Taxonomy (GTDB): domain Bacteria; phylum Pseudomonadota; class Gammaproteobacteria; order Burkholderiales; family SG8-39; genus JAGVSZ01. The sequence continues at coordinate 5,927 of JAGVSZ010000228.1, read as the reverse complement.
GCGGTCGCGCGGCTCCGGGACGAGGACATCAAGGTCTGGTCCGCGGCGCCGCTGCCCGCGTCCGGCGCGCCGCCGGGGACGATCCTCCGGGTCGAGACCAGCGGGATCGACGTGGCGTGCGGCGCCGGCGCGCTGCGGCTGCGCGAGCTGCAGCGACCCGGCGGCAGGCGGCTCGCGGTCGCTGCGTTTCTGCGCGGTCGCGCCCTCGCGCCCGGCGACGCCTTCGCGGTCGCCGCGCCGATCGCTTCCTCCCCACGCTCTCCCAGCTGAAGCCGTGCACCCAGGGCGCGCTTGGTTCTGCACCCGAGGCAAGCGCCTGTTCGGCGACTCGCTCGCGGTAGCGGGCTTCGCGCCGACCGGCACGATGCCGAACGCGCGCGGCAATCGGCTCCCGAGCGCGGAGCGCGGCGCGCGCAACCGCACACTGCGCTAGCGCGCGCGCCCGCTTCGTGACGCCGTCGGCCCCGCTCGCAGAGACGCTCGCCGCAGCGAGCCGCGTCGTTGCGCGCGTGCTCGCCGGGCGCAGCCTGGGCGCGGCGCTGGCCGACGGCACCGCGCAGGAATGCAGCCGCCGTCCCGCGGTCACCGACGCTGCGTACGGCACGCTGCGCGATTTCGGCGCGCCCGACGCAATCATCGACGCCCTCGCCCGCCGCGGCACGCCCGACCCCGCGCTGCGCGCGCTGCTCCTCTGCGCGCTGCACGAGCTGCGTCACGAGCGCCGCGCCCCGCACGTCGTCGTCGACCAGGCGGTGCAGGCATGCGGGCGTCTCGGCCAGGGGCGAGCGCGCGGCTTCGTCAACGCGACGCTGCGCGGCTACCTGCGCGGCCGCGAGCTGCTCGAGCGCGAGGCCGCGCGCACCGAGGTCGGGCGCTTCGGGTACCCGCAGTGGTGGATCGACCGCGTGCGCGCGGGTCACCCGCACCGCTGGCCGACGATCCTCGCGGCCGGGAACGCGCACCCGCCCATGACGCTGCGGGTGAACTGCCGCCTGGCGAGCGTCGACGCGCTGCGCGAGAAGCTGGCCGCTGCGGGCATCGAGGCGCGGCAGGTGGGCGAGCGCGCGCTGCGGCTCGCGCAGGCGCGCGCGGTGGAGGCGATCCCGGGCTTCGCCGCGGGCGAGGTCTCGGTGCAGGACGCGGGTGCCCAGCTCGCCGCCGCGCTGCTCGCCCCGCGCGACGGCATGCGCGTCCTGGACGCGTGCGCGGCCCCGGGCGGCAAGACCGGGCATCTCGCCGAGCTCGCCGACGCGGACCTGGTCGCACTCGACCGCGACCCGCAGCGGCTCGGCGCGGTCAGCGCCAACCTCGCGCGGCTGGGACGGGCGGCCGACGTGCGGGCTGCGGATGCCGCGGACCTGGCCGCATGGTGGGACGGGCGTCCGTTCGACCGCGTTCTCGCCGACGTCCCGTGCAGCGCGTCGGGGGTGGTACGACGCCATCCCGACATCAAGTGGCTGCGGCGCGCGGCGGACCTGCGCGAGTTCGCGCGCGCGCAGGCGGGTCTGCTCGATGCGCTGTGGCAGGTGCTGGCGCCGGGTGGTAAATTGCTCTACGCGACGTGCTCGGTGTTTCCCGAGGAGAACCAGTCGGTAACGAAGGCGTTTGCGTCCCGCCGTGCGGACGCCCGGCAGCTCGACCTTCCCGGCCTGGCGGGCGGACAACTGCTGCCGGATGACGACCACGACGGTTTCTACTACGCGTTGTTCGAGAAGGCGCGGGGCTAGCGCCATGAGCGGCGGGACCGCGCTGCGCCGGCTGCTGGCCGGCCTCGTGCTCGCGCTGGCGCTGTGCGCGCCGGGCGCGTCCGCCGACGAGATCGAGGTGCGCGACGCGCGGCTCGTCGCCGCGGACGAGGGCATTCTCCTCGACGCCGACTTCGCGTTCGAGCTCACCGCGCGCCTCGAGGAGGCGCTCGACAAGGGCGTTCCGCTGTACTTCGTGACGGAGTTCGAGCTGGTGCGACCGCGCTGGTACTGGCTCGACGAGCGCGTCGCAAGCGCGGCGCGCTCGACGCGCCTGTCCTTCCATGCGCTCACGCGCACCTACCGGCTGACGACCGGCGCGCTGCACCAGAGCTTCGTCACCCTGGACGACGCCCTGCGCGCGCTGTCCACCGTGCGCAGCTGGCAGGTGCTCGCAAAGGACGCGCTCAAGCCCGACACCGGCTACGTGGCGTACGTGCGCATGCGCCTCGACACCGCCCAGCTGCCGAAGCCGTTCCAGGTGAGCGCGCTCGCCAACCGCGACTGGACGCTCGGCGGGCAGTGGCGCAAGTGGACGGTGAACGGCCCGGTCGAGCAGGCGGAGGCGCAGCGATGACCTACGCGCTCGTCATCAGCGCGGCGCTCGGCGGGATCCTGCTCTTCCTGCTCGCGGTGGCGAGCGCCAACTCGTCGCTCTTTGCGCAGCACTATCCCCTGCTGCTGATCCTGAACGGCGTGATCGCGGTGGCGCTCGTCGCGCTGGTCGGCTACCAGCTCTGGCGCCTGCGGCGCGCGCTGCGCGCGAAGGTGTTCGGTTCGCGCCTGACGCTGCGCTTGCTGGTGCTCTTCGTCGCCATGGCGATCGTGCCCGGCGTGCTGGTGTACACGGTGTCCCTCCAGTTCCTGGCGAAGAGCATCGAGTCGTGGTTCGACGTGCGCGTCGACAACGCCCTGGAGAGCGGCCTGTCGCTCGGCCGCGACGCGCTCGACGCGATGCTCGAGGAGCTGCGCGGCAAGGCGCGCGTGATGGCGCTCGAGCTCGGCGACCTGCCCCCGGCGGCGCAGGCCTTCGCCCTCAACCGGCTGCGCGAGCAGGCGGGCGTGGACGACGCGATGCTGGTCGGCGCGAGCGGTGCGGTGGTCGGCGGCGCGAGCCGGGAAGTCTCCAAGCTCGTGCCCGAGGCGCCCCCGGCCGGCGTCGTGCGCCAGGTGCGCGCCGGCCGCCCGTACGCGGCGATCGAGGCGTTCGGCGAGAAGGGACTGGTGCTGCGGGTCGTGGTGCCGGTAGGCGGCACCGCGATCGCGGACGAGTCCCGGCTGCTGCAGCTCACCCACGCGGTGCCGACGCAGATCGCGCTCAAGGCCGAGACGGTGCAGGCGGTGTACCGCGACTACAAGGAGCTCTCGCTGCTGCGCGCGGGCCTCAAGCGCATCTACATCCTCACGCTCACCCTGACCCTGCTGCTCGCCCTGTTCTCGGCCATCGCGCTCGCCTTCATTCTGAGCCGGCGCCTGTCCGAGCCGCTGGCGGAGCTGGCCGAGTCCACGCTCGCGGTGGCGCGCGGGGACTTCAGCCACCGGCCACGCGTGACCAGCCGCGACGAGCTCGGCATCCTCACCCGATCGTTCAACAGCATGATCGGTCAGCTCGACGACGCGCGCGCGGCGGCGGAGGCGAACCGCGAGCAGGTGGAGAGCGCGCGCGCGCACCTCGAGAACATCCTCGCGAACCTCTCCGCGGGCGTGCTCACCTTCGACGAGACGTTCCGGCTCCAGGTCGCGAACCACGGCGCTACGGCTATCCTCGGCGCGGAGGTCGCCGACTGCGTCGGCGGTCCGCTCGGCGGCTCGGATGCCCTCGACACCCTGGCGGAGGCGATCCGGGACGGATTCGCCGCCGAGCACAGCCCGGGCGCGTGGCAGCGCGAGCTCGACCTGCAGCGGCGCGGCATCACCATCCTCGTCCGCGGCTCGCGGCTGCCGGGCGGCGGCGGGTACGTCGTGGTCTTCGACGACGTCACGCAGCTCATCGCGGCGCAGCGGGCCACCGCGTGGGCCGAGGTGGCGCGCCGGCTCGCGCACGAGATCAAGAACCCGCTCACCCCGATCCAGCTTTCCGCCGAGCGCCTGCAGGCGAAGCTCGCGGACAAGCTCGCGCCGCAGGAGGCGGCGGCGCTCGCGCGCGCGACCGAGACGATCGTCAACCAGGTGAGCGCGATGAAGTCGATGGTCGACGACTTCCGCGACTATGCGCGCATGCCCGCGCCGACCCTCGGTGCGCTCGACCTCAACCGGCTGGTGGACGACGTGCTGGTGCTCTACGACCACTCGCCGGCGCGCATCACCGTCGCGCTCGACCCGGCGCTGCCCGCGGTGCGCGGCGACGCCGCGCAGCTGCGGCAGGTGATCCACAACCTGCTGCAGAACGCCGAGGACGCGCTCGCAGGGCGTCCCGACGGGACGATCGAGGTGCGCACCGAGCGCGCCGGCGAGCGCGTCCGGCTCGCGATCTGCGACAACGGGGGCGGCTTCTCGGAGCCCATCCTGAAGCGCGTGTTCGAGCCGTACGTCACGACCAAGCCGAAGGGCACCGGGCTCGGGCTGGCGATCGTCAAGAAGATCATCGACGAGCACCACGGGTCGGTGGTCATCGAGAACCAATCCGGCGCGGCCGGGCGCGGCGGCGCGGCGGTGACGATCGCGCTTCCGCTCGCCGCGTAGGCCAGGGACGGGAGATGGCGACGATACTGGTGGTTGACGACGAGGTGGGGATCCGCGAGCTATTGTCCGAGATCCTGTCCGACGAAGGGCACACCGTGCGCCTCGCCGAGCATGCGACCGCGGCGCGCGAGGCGCGCGCGCGCGAGCGGCCCGACCTGGTGCTGCTCGACATCTGGATGCCGGACACCGACGGCATCTCGCTCCTGAAGGAGTGGGCGGCGGGCGGGCAGCTCACCATGCCGGTGGTGGTCATGTCGGGGCACGCCACCATCGACACGGCGGTGGACGCGACGCGCATCGGCGCGCTCGACTTCCTGGAGAAGCCGATCGCGATGCAGAAGCTGCTCGCGACGGTGAAGCGCGCGCTGCGGGCGGGCGAGACGCGTGCGGAGCCGCGCCTCTCGCTCGCCAACCTGGGACGCTCCGCGGCGATCGCGGACCTGCGCAAACGCCTCGCCCGGCTCGCGCCCGCGAGCGCGCCGCTCCTCCTGCGCGGGGAGCCGGGCGTGATGCCGGAGCTCTACGCGCGCGCGCTCCAGCACCCGGGCACGCCGTGGGTGAGCGCCGCAGCGGGCCTGGCCGACTCGCCGCAGGACCTCCTCGCGCAGGCGACCGGCGGGATTCTCTTCGTCGACGACCTCGCCGCGCTCGGCCGGGTCCAGCAGAGGAACCTCGCCTTCATCGCCGCGCGCGCCGAGCAGCAGAAGGTGCGGCTCGTCTCGTTCAGCTCCGAGGACCCGCGCCGCCTCGCCGAGGAGCGCGGGTTCGACGGCGCGCTGCTCGCGCAGCTCTCGCAGCTCGTGCTGATGCTGCCCGCGCTGCGGCAGCACGCCGAGGACGTCCCGGAACTCGCCGCGATGCTGCTCGCGCAGTACGTCGAGGCGCGCTTCTGCCCGCCGCGCGAGTTCTCGACCGCGGCGCTCAACCTGCTGCGCAACTTCGCCTGGCCGCGCAACCTCGAGGAGCTGCAGCAGGTGGTGCGCAGCGCCGCCCTCGCGGCGCTGCACGACGAGATCGACGTCGCCGACGTCGAGCGCGTGCTGCTCGCGCCGCAGGCCGAGCCCGCGCTCACCGGCCTGCCGCTCGACCTGCCGCTGCGCGAGGCGCGCGAGGCGTTCGAGCGCGCGTACTTCGAGCACCACCTCGCGCGCGAGGGCTCGATGAGCCGGCTCGCCGAGCGCTCCGGGCTGGAGCGCACGCACCTCTACCGCAAGCTGAAGCAGCTCGGCATCGGCCCGGCGAAGAAGGACGAGTAGGCGCGCCGCCATCGCACCTGCGGGGCGGGGATTGGGCATAGAATCCGCGCCCTGATCAGGGAGTCACCGTGAAAATCCTCATCATGGGCGCGGGTCAGGTCGGCTCGACGCTGGCCGAGAGCCTGGTCTCCGAGCAGAACGACATCACGGTCGTCGACATCGACCCGTCGCGGCTGAAGGAGCTCCAGGACCGGCTCGACCTGCGCACCGTGCTCGGCTACGCGGCGCACCCGAGCACGCTGGT
>JAGVSZ010000436.1 GCA_019137045.1 Betaproteobacteria bacterium | reverse complement strand
CTCGATCCGCGCCACGGGGCCCGAATGGTCGCCTATGCCGCGAGCAAGGCCGCGGTCGCCGCGCTCACGCTGGCGCTGGCCGAAGAGCTGAAGGGCGAGCGCATTCTGGTCAACGCCATCGCGCCCTCGACCCTGGACACGGCCGCCAACCGCGCAGCGATGCCCGCCGCAGACCCCTTCAGGTGGGTCACGCCCGCCGCGGCGGCGGAGGCGGTGCTGCAGCTCGTCTCGCCGGCGAACGTGGAGGTCAGCGGCGCGGTGCTGCCGCTCTACGCCCGCGCCTGATCGCCGCATGTCCGAGCCGCCGCGCGCCGCACCGGAGGGGCAAGGGGAAGAGGCGCGCCGCTGGGTGCTCGCGGCGTTGATGTGCACGATGATGCTGGCCGCGATGGACACGACCATCGTGTCCACCGCGATTCCGCAGATCGTGGGCGACCTGGGCGGATTCCGGCTCTTCAGCTGGGTGTTCTCCATCTACCTGCTCGCGCAGACCGTCACGATCCCGGTCTACGGCAAGCTCTCGGACCAGTTCGGCCGCAAGCCGGTGCTGATCGCCGGGACGGCGCTGTTCCTGGCCGGGTCCGCGGCGTCCTCGCTCGCGTGGAACATGCCGGCGCTGATCGCGTTCCGCGGCGTTCAGGGGCTCGGCGCGGGCGCGATCCTGGCGACGGTGACGACGCTCGCGGGCGACCTGTACTCGGTGCGCGAACGCGCGACGGTGCAGGGCTGGCTGGCGAGCGTCTGGGGCGTCGCGGCGATCGCCGGGCCGCTGCTGGGCGGCGCGTTCGCCGAGTACGTGTCGTGGCACTGGATCTTTCTCGTCAACCTGCCGATCGGCGCGCTGGCGCTCGGGCTGATCGGCGTGTTCCTGCGCGAACGGGTGGTGCGCCGGCGCCTGCGCATCGACTTCGCCGGCGCCGCGCTGATCCTGGTTGCGGTCGGCACGTTCATCTTCGGGCTGCTCCAGGGCGGGCACGCCTGGCCGTGGCTGTCCGCGCCCGGGATCGCGGTGTTCGCGCTCGCGGCCGCGCTGACCGCGGCGACGATCTGGGTCGAGCGCCGTGCCCCCGAGCCGGTGATCCCCGGCTGGCTGTGGCGGCGGCGGGTGCTGGTCGGATCGAACCTCGCGTGCGTCGGAATGGGGCTCGCGCTGATGGCGCCCAACGCCTACCTGCCGACCTTCCTGCAGTCGGTGCAGGGACTAGGCGCAATCGCCGCGGGCCTCGTGCTGGCGAGCACGAGCATCGGCTGGCCGACCGCGTCGGCGTTGTCGGGGCGGCTGTACATGCGCATCGGTTTCCGTGACGCCGCGCTGGGCGGTGCCGTGCTCCTCGTGCTCGCCGCGCTGGGGTTCGTGCTGCTGCCCGCGCCGCAGCCGGTGTGGGCGGTGGTGCTGGTCCAGGTCGCGCTCGGCGCCGGCTTCGGCCTGCTGACGACGCCGCTCATCGTGGGCCTGCAGTCGGTGGTGGGCTGGGAGCGGCGCGGGGTGGTCACGAGCGCCAACATGTTCGCGCGCTACCTCGGACAGAGCCTCGGGGCGGCGCTGTTCGGCGCGATCTTCAATGGCACGCTCGCGGACCGGCTCGCGGGCGCGCCCGCGTCGCTGCAAGGCCAGCTGCCGGGAAAGGTCGACGAGGTGATTGAAGTGCTGCACGGCGGCGCGGGCGCTGCGGCCGATGCGTACCTGCGGGAATCCATCGCGCTGGCGACGCGCCATCTGTTCGCCGGCATGGCGGTGATCGCAGTGGCGATCTTGGTGGTCCTGTGCACGGTCCCGCGGCGCTTTCCGGTGGCCGCGCCGGGGTCTGACCCCGGGACCGCGGATCCGCAGCCGTCGCCGCGTCCCGGCGCCGGTTAGTGCAGGGGGCCGGCGCGCGCAGCTACCGCGCGCCGCGCTTGGTCTTGGCCTTGCGCTTGGCAGGGGCGGACGGCAGCTCGGTCCGCGCGTAGTACCAGTCGACGTAGTCGTAGCCGGCCTTGGCCCGCGCGTCGGCCTCCGCGACGTTCGAAGGCGGGGGCACCACCACCTTGTCGCCGGGCTGCCAGCCCTCGGGCGTGGCGACGCCATGCCGGTCGGACGCCTGCATCGCCTGCAGCAGGCGCAGGAACTCCTCCACCGAGCGGCCGTTGGTCATGGGGTAGTAGACCATCGCGCGGATCTTCGACTCGGGATCGATGAAGAACGTGGCGCGCACCGTGGAGGTGTCGCTCGCGCCCGCCTGGATCATGCCGTAGTCGAAGGCGATGCGCATCGACTGGTCCTCGATGACGGGAAACGGGACCTCGACGCCGAATTTCTCGCGGATGTTGCGCATCCACGCGAGGTGGGAGAAGTTGCTGTCGATGGACAGGCCGAGCAGCTCGCAGCCCAGGGCGCGGAATCGCCCGGCCGCGCGCGCGAAGGCGACGAACTCCGACGTGCACACCGGCGTGAAGTCGGCCGGGTGCGAGAACAGGATCAGCCACTTGCCGCGATAGTCCTCGAGGGAGCGCGGGCCGTGGGTGGTCCGCGCCGCAAAGGCCGGGGCCGGTTCGTTCAGCCGCGGCGGCGCGTTCTTCCAGACGTTGTCCATCGTAACCTCTAGTCAGTCCCTGAACCGCTGCCGGATCTCCTCCGGCACCGGCCCCGCCTTCATGCTCTCCGGATCGGCCGGGTCGCGCAGCGCCCACACGCGCAGCTCGTGGCCTTCGACCACCACGCTGCCGCCGTTGTGCACGCGGTGCCGGGTGAGGAAGAGCTTGCTGCGCCACTCGTCGATCCAGCTCTCGACCACGATGCGGTCGCCGAAGCGCGACGGCCCCAGGAACTTGGCCCCGGCGTCGACGATCGGAAAGCCCGCCAGCCGGTACTGCGCCCAGAGCTGCGGCCAGGGCAGGCCGCGCTCCCGGAACAGCCGCTCCGTGGCCCGGTCGAACCAGTTGAAGTAGCGCGGATAGAAGACCACGCGCGCGGGATCGCAGTCGGCGAAATCGACGACGAGCTCCAGGCGCGAGGGCGTCATCGGCTGGCGGCGCAAGCGGCGTGCACGGGACGAACCTATCAAAAATCGGCGCACTTGACCAAGCGGGGCGCGAGACGCTGGATCGGCACGGCGGTGGAGGACGCGCGGGCGCGACGACCGAAACCCTCCGCGGGCATCGGATCTGCATATAATTTCCGGCGCATCCCACAGGCGAATCCGCACCGATGCCGGACTCCGATCGCACAACTGCACGATGCGCAGGGCGACGCCGTGCGCATTGCGCGCACGAGGTCGGAATCAGCGGCCAGGAAGGCCGATTGATGATCGGGCGGGCGTGAGCGGCGCGTCGCCGCGCGACGTCGCGTTCATGCGCGCCGCGCTCGCGCTGGCGGAGGAGGCGCAGCGCGCCGGCGAGGTCCCGGTCGGGGCGGTGGTCGTCGCCGCTGGCGCGATCGTCGGCCGGGGTTTCAACGCGCCGATCTCGCGCCGGGATCCGACCGGTCACGCCGAGATCGCGGCGCTGCGCGACGCGGCGCGCGCGCGCGGGAACTATCGCCTGCCCGGCTGCGACCTCTACGTGACGCTCGAGCCCTGCGCGATGTGCGCCGGCGCCATCATTCATGCCCGGATCGGGCGGGTCGTGTTCGGTGCGCGCGACCCGAAAACGGGGGCCTGCGGCAGCGTCGTGGACCTCTTCGCCGAGCCGCGGCTCAACCACCACGCGGTGGTGACCGGCGGGGTGCTCGACGAGGAGTGCGGTGCCCTGCTGTCGGCGTTCTTCGCCGCGAAGCGCCGCGCCGGCGGGCCGGGCCGAGACGATGCCTAGCATCCGCATCTCGCTTCCCGCGCAGACGTTGACGCTGCTCGACGACGCCGGCGGCACGCTGCGAACCTACTCGGTGTCGACGGCGAAGAACGGCCCCGGCGAGCGGCGCGGCAGCCACTGCACGCCGCGCGGGCGCCACGTCGTGCGCGCCAGGATCGGCGCCGGCGCACCGCCGAACACCGTCTTCGTCGGGCGCCGTCCGACCGGCGAGGTGTGGTCCCCCGAGCTCGCCGCGCGCCATCCGGGGCGCGACTGGATCCTCACGCGCATCCTCTGGCTCTCGGGGTGCGAGCCGGGCTTCAACCGGCTCGGGGACGTGGACACGATGCGCCGCTACGTCTACATCCACGGCACGCCCGACTCGATGCCGATGGGCGTGCCGGGCTCGATCGGGTGCGTGCGGATGCGCAACGCGGACATCATCGAGCTGTTCGATCTCGTCGCGCCGCGCACGCCCGTGGCGATCCTCGACCGCTAGCACCGCGCACGCCGCGCGCGCTCAGCCGACGAACAGGCGCCGGAGCCCGTCCGGGTCGAGCGGCGCCACGACGCCGCGCTCGGTGATCAGGCCCGTCACCAGCGCGGCCGGCGTCACGTCGAAAGCGGGATTTGCGACCGCGACACCCTCCGGCGCCCAGCGCTCGCCGCGAAAACCCGTGACCTCGGCCCCGTCGCGCTCCTCGATCGGGATCGCCGCGCCATCGGGCACGTCGCGATCGATCGTCGACAGCGGCGCGGCGACGTAGAACGGCAGGCCGTGGCGCGCCGCGAGCACCGCCAGCGGATAGGTGCCGATCTTGTTCGCCACGTCGCCGTTCGCCGCGATGCGGTCGGCGCCAACGACGATGAGATCCACCTGGCCGCGCTGCATCAGGTGACCGGCCATGCCGTCGGTGACGAGCGTCACCGGAATCTCCTCCTGCACCATCTCCCAGGCGGTGAGGCGCGCACCCTGCAGGAACGGCCGCGTCTCGTTCGCGATCACCGCGACGCGCTTGCCCTGGTCGCGCGCCGAGCGCACGACGCCGAGCGCGGTGCCGTGGCCGGCGGTGGCCAGGGCGCCGGCGTTGCAGTGGGTCATGATCCGCGCGCCGTCGGGCACGAGCGCGGCGCCGTGGCGGCCGATGGCGTGGTTGACGTCCAGATCCTCGCGCTGGATCGCGACCGCCTCGGCGACGAGGCGGGTGGCGATGCGCTCGGGCGGCTCCGACCGCACCTCGTCGTAGGCGCGCCGCATCCGGTCCAGCGCCCAGAACAGGTTGACCGCGGTCGGCCGGCTCGCGCCGAGCTCCGCGATCGCCGCCTCCACCGCGGCGTGGAACTCGCCGATCGACCCGAACGTCGGGCGTCCGGTCTCGAGGGCGACCCCGTAGGCCGCCGCGCAGCCGATCGCCGGCGCGCCGCGCACCACCATGTCGCGGATCGCCGCCGCGACCTCGGCCGCCGTCTCGCAGGCGTAGTACTCGACGCGCTGCGGCAGCAGCCGCTGGTCGATCAGCTCGAGGCGATCGCCGGCCCAGCGCAGCGTCTCGATGCGGCCCGCCATCAGATCACGCGCTCGTTGCCGCCGTCGACGGGAAGCTGCGCGCCGGTGGTCTTGGCGAACAGCGGACCGCACATCTCCGCCGCGAGCTCGGCGACGTCGCGGCTCGTGACCTCGGTGCGCAGGACGTTGCTGGTCTTGTACTGCGCGACCGTCAGGCCGTAGCGCTGCGCGCGCTCGGCGAGCACCGCCTCGGTCCAGATGCCGGTGTCGAAGACCGCGTTCGGATGGAGGGTGTTGACCCGGATGCCCTCGGCGCCCCATTCGAGCGCCGCCACCCGGGCGAGCTGGTTCAGCGCCGCCTTCGAGGCGGAGTAGGCGGCCGCGCCCGGTCCCGGCGCCGGCACGTTCTTCGAGCCGATGACGACGACGCGCCCCGCGCGCGGCGCGCGGCTGAGGAACGGGTGGCACCTGCGCAGCAGCGCGAGGTTGGCGTCGAGGTTCACCGCCATCACCCTGCGCCAGTCGTCCTGCGGGAGCTCCTTGATGCTCCGCCCGGCGGGGAAGATGCCGGCGTTCAGGACCAGCATGTCCAGCCCGCCGAACGCGTGCACCGTGCGCTCGAGCGCCGCGGCGAGCGCGGGCTCGTCGGCGACGTCGCAGGCGATGCCGAGGAAGTCCGCGCCGCCGTGGTGCAGGTGCGCCACCGCCGGATCGAGGTCGAGCCCGACCACCGCGGCGCCGCGCGCGAGGAACGACGCGACCGCAGCCTTGCCGATGCCGGACGCGGCGCCCGTGATCAGGACCACCTCGCCCGCGAACGGCGGCGGCGTGCCGCCCTTCCTGAGCTTCGCCTGCTCGAGGTCCCAGTACTCGACGGCGAAGAGATCCTGCGCCGGCAGCGCCTCGTACCGCTCCAGCGCGTCGGCGCGCAGGATCACGTCGATCGTGTGCTCGTAGAGCTCCTCGACGACCCGCGCATCCTTGGCCGAGCGCCCGAGGCTGGCGAGCCCGAAGCGGGGGTCGACCACCACGCGCGGTGCCGGGTCGAGCATCACCTTGCGCGCGCTGGCGCGCGGCTCGTGGCGGGCGAAGTACTCGCGATAGGCCGCGGCGTAGCCCTCGACGTCCTCGCCCAGCATCGGCACGCGCTTGGTCCGGATGACGTGGTCGCTGGCTGAAAGCAGCGGCTTAGCCTTGCTGCCAGATTTTAGAATTGATAATGACCAGGCTGAAAAGCACAGTATCCCGCGCGATACGAATATGATTACGATATTGCCCGAA